>JBAYZM010000150.1:0-6070 GCA_041672515.1 Arcobacteraceae bacterium | reverse complement strand
GATTTCTCAAACGCTTTGTTTGGCACTGGATTCCAACCGACTTTCACATGCTTATTTGTTTTCAGGACTTCGAGGAAGCGGGAAAACCAGTACTGCTCGAATTATGGCAAAAGCACTTTTATGCTCATCTGGACCCACTTCTAAACCGTGTGATGAGTGTCCTAATTGTACGAGTGCCAACACGAACCGACACTTAGATATTATTGAAATGGATGCAGCTTCAAATCGTGGGATTGATGACATTAAAGATTTAATTGAACACACCAAATACAAACCCAGTTCCGCTCGTTTTAAAGTTTTTATCATCGATGAGGTGCATATGCTCACCCCTCAAGCGTTTAATGCCCTGCTTAAAACACTTGAAGAACCTCCGGGATTTGTGAAATTTATTTTAGCTACGACTGACCCACTTAAACTGCCTGCAACCATTTTAAGCCGAACTCAACATTTCCGATTTAAAAAGATTTCCAATAAAGACGTCATACATCATCTGTCGCATATTTTGCACGAAGAGGGCATTGAGTTTGAAACCGAAGCCTTGGATATTTTAAGCCGAAGTGGGCAAGGAAGTTTACGTGATACACTCACCATGCTTGACCAAGCGATTATTTTTTCCAAAGGAAGAATTACCACTGCTTGTGTGACTGATATGTTGGGCATGATTGATCCCCAATTTATGGACAATATTTTTGATGTGGTTTTACAAAAAGGTAATATCAATCCTATTATTGAAGCACTTGAAGAGTATGAAGCAGGGCAAGTGTGCGATGAAATGACGATTTATTTAAAACAAAAAATGTTGCAAAACGATAAAACAAAATTTGATGTGTTGTTGTATGACCGATTTTTTAGAATCATTGCCGATGCCAAACATTTGTTGAGTCTGAATTCCAACAGCAGTTTTGTACTGATTTTGATGCTCAATAAAATGATGGAAGCCACGCATTTAAAAACCATTGAAGAGGTGATTAACGAAGTTGAACAGTTAATTACTCCCATGGCACCCAAACGTGTTGTGGTTGAAAAAGCGATAGAAAAACCAGTGGAAAAAATGGAAGAAAAAATCGAAGAAAAAGCCATTGAAACGATTGTGGACAATGGTATGGAAGCGGTTATTGAAGAGTTTGTTGGGGTGCAATACGATGAGCAAGAGAGTATTTTAGACACTTTTAGCCAAGAAGCGTATGTGGAACTTCCCGTGGCAAGTATTGAGCAACAAACTTACCAACAACTTATTGACAAAATATATGAACGAAGCCACGAATTAGGAGAGTGTTTTGAAAAGAATTTCAAACTCACTTCACATGAAGCGCAGACTTTACATATTACTTCGTATGCTCAAGATGAAGAGCGAAAATTATTGTATAAGAATTTTGCACTTATCAGAAGTTTTGTTGCCGATATTTATGGAATACAAACCCAAATAGAGTTCACGAAAGAGGAAATCGAAAAAAAAAATGATGTAAATCCTGTAAATATTCAAGATTTTGAAGAAAACTCGATTGCATCAATGATTGAAGACGTGGAATTTAATTATAATGAGCCTGAACAAAGTTCAGGGTGTGTGGCAAGTGTGCTTGACAGCAAAGAGCCAAAAGCCTCTGAACAAGAGTTGCAAATACACGATTTGCTTAACAGTGCAATGGTTAATAAAGCCAAAGAGCTTTTTGAGATAAAAAAAATAAATGTGCAAACAAAAATTTAGTTTTCTTTTTAGACTTAAGAAAGCTTTGACTATAATAATTTAGTTTTAAATAGGAGAAAAACAGTGATAAAAAAAATAACCTTTTTCATTTCAAGTGTTGCTATGGCAACTTCGTTGAGTGCAATCGCCATTGACAGCGATATTATAGAGTTTGAGAAAAAACGATTTGCCAGTAATAAACAAATTGAGTTAAAAAATGTACAGTTGTATTTTAAACAAGAGTTGGCACAAAAAGATTGGTATGCGTATATTTTAAATATTGATGCCAATTATCAAGGGAAACCCGTTAAATTTAAAGACATTGTTTTTTCAAATGGCTTAGTAGTAGCGCCTGAACTTCTTGATATTAAAACAGGAAACAGCTTAAAAGACACGGTTGTGCCAACGTTGAGTGCGAAGTATTATAACAAAGCCAATTTGCTTTTAGGAAATGAAAATGCCAAAGATAAAATCGTGGTTTTTTCTGATCCATTATGCCCATTTTGCATGGATTATATTCCCGATGTGATTAAACACGTCAAACAAAATGAAGGAAAAGTGGTGTTGTATTATTACCATTTCCCTCTTTTACAAATTCATCCGGCTTCACAAGCCTTAACCAAATTAATGGATGTCGCGCTTGAAATGGGTGTCAAAGATATTGTTTTACGAACGTATATGGCAAATTGGGATGTTTATTTTACGGAAAAAGAGAGCGATGAAAAGAAGATTTTAGAGGCATTTAACAAAGAGTTTAATTTAAATATTACCTTAGCACAAATTCAAGATAAAAAAATAGAAGATAAAATTTTAAATGATATTTCTATGGGAGAAGATGTGTTAGTGCAAGGAACGCCTACTATTTTTATCAACGGACAATACGACAAAGCAAAAACAAAATTTTTAGAAACAGGAAAATAAGGTATGCGTAAATTAGTAATAGCGACACGAAAGAGCCAATTAGCCCTTTGGCAAAGTGAATATGTAAAAGCAGAACTTTTAAAACACTATCCCGACATGGAAATAGAACTGCAAGAGTTTTCAACCAAAGGGGACAAAATTTTAGATGTTCCTTTGGCTAAAATTGGAGGTAAAGGGCTTTTTACAAAAGAACTTGAAGTTGCTATGCTTGAGGGCAATGCCCATTTAGCCGTACACAGTTTAAAAGATGTTCCCACACAATTTGAAGATAATTTACAATTAACGGCTGTGACTAAACGGTTTGACCCAAGAGATGCCCTTTTGAGTAATATTGCTTCAAGCATTGAAGATTTACCCCAAGGTGCGGTTATTGGAACAACCAGTTTACGACGACGAATGGCGATTAAATTGTTGCGACCGGATATTGTCTTAAAAGATTTACGAGGTAATATCAACACTCGAATTGCTAAGCTTAATGCCGGTGAATACGATGCCATTATTTTAGCTGCTACAGGTGTTCAAAAATTAGGCATTGCGCATGAGGTCAAATATTTTACTCCCATTGAAACCAATGTAATGATTCCATCAATGGGGCAAGCTACTTTAGGAATTGAAACAACCAATGACCCTAAAATTATTGAGCTTTTAAGTGTGCTCAATGACAACGACGCGCACATTGAATCCACCATTGAGCGAAGTTTTGTGGACACTCTTCAAGGGGGTTGCCAAGTGCCTATTGGAGTAAAAGCCACCATTATAAACGAAAAAGAAGTGCATATTGCAGCCATTGTTGGAATGCCCGATGGCAGTGAGTTTATCAAAGAAGAAACCATCATAGATATTAATGCCTATGCAACCGCCGGACAAAACTTAGCCCAAACATTTATTGCTAAAGGGGCAAAAGAGTTGCTTGAACGCGCTGAAAAAGTGGCTTTTAAATAAATTCAAAAGGAGAAACAATGAGAAAAATTGATGTAAATAGTGTGGCATTTTGTTTGGTTGACGTCCAAGAGAGACTCTTTCCTTTCATGCAAAACAAAGCAGCCTTGGAAAAAAACTTGGTGACGTTAGTCAAAGGTTTACAACTGCATGAAGTTCCTTTGGTAGTAAATGAACAATATAAAAAAGGGATTGGTGAAACCATTGAAGCCCTAAGAGAATTGGTTGAAGAGTATCCCCATTTTGAAAAAACAACGTTTTCGTGTTGTGGAAATGTTGATGGACTGGCTGCAATTCGTGCATTGGGCAAAAAACAAATTATCGTAGCTGGAATTGAAACCCATGTATGCGTGCTTCAAACGTGTTTAGACTTACTCGAAGAGGGTTTTCAAGTTGTACTGGTCACAGATTGTTGTTCAAGCAGAAAAATAAGCGATAAAGATATGGCAATCACAAGACTTGTTCAAGCAGGTGTTATTCCAACAACCTACGAATCATTGTTGTTTGAATTGACCGTCAATGCCAAACACCCAAAATTTAAAGAGATCTCAGCTTTAGTGAAATAACTCTTTTAAAGCACCTCTTTGTAGGTGCTTTTCAAAATCTCATTTGCCTCATATTCCTTACCAATTTATCGGTGTTTTTCCTACCTTTTGCAGTATTTCATTGGTTTTTGAAAAGTGTTTACACCCAAAAAAACCTCGATAGGAAGACAAAGGACTGGGATGTGGGGCTGTTAAAATATGATGTTTGTTTGTATCAATGAGTTTACTTTTAGCAATAGCTGGACTTCCCCACAATAAAAAGACAATATTGGTGCAATTTAAAGAGATGATGCGAATAATGGTATCCGTAAAAATTTCCCAACCCAAATTGTGGTGCGACTTGGGTTTGCTCTCTTCAACGGTTAAAATGGTGTTTAAAAGCAAAACACCTTGTGTTGCCCAAGGCGTTAAATCGCCATCAAGACACGTTGAAGCTCTTTGTAAATCCGCTTGTATCTCTTTTAAAATATTTTGCATGGAAGGTGGATTGGGAATGTTTTTTGGGGTTGAAAAAGAGAAACCTTGCGCTTGATTTGCTCCATGATAGGGGTCTTGCCCTAAAATAACCACGTTTAGGTTTTCAAAGGGAGTTTTGGTAAAGGCATTAAATATTTTATTTTTGGGTGGAAAAACAGTGGTGGTTTCATATCGTGCATCAATTAGAGTTTTAAGTTTTTTAAAGTAGGGTTGTTCTTTTTCATTGTTGATAATCTCTTCCCACGTTGTCATGGTTCTCCTTTGGTAAAACAGTAAAGCGGTATTATGGCTAAAAAGTGTTTATAAAAAAGAATAAAAGATTGTTCTTATTTAAAAATTGAGAAAAATAAAACAAAGCAAAGAAGGTTTAAGGGGGAGACCTTCTTTGTCTGTGTTTTTGTAAGCTTGACCACTTCTTACATTCAATAAGTAAAGTTCTTCTTGTCTGTTTTCGGTCAAAGGTAAGACAACATTACCTCAATTAAATCGTATCGGCAGGAACGTAAACGTTTCCTTCCATAATAATTCTTGCACTTCGGCTCATAGTGGCTTTATCCACAATATATTTGCCATTTTCTTGTTTGATTACCGCACCTACTTTGAGTGTACCAGATGGATGTCCAAACTCAACAGCTGATTTCTCACCACCACCAGCAGCCAAATTAACCAATGTTCCTGGAATACAAGCCGCAACTCCAATAGCAACTGAAGCAGTTCCCATCATCGCGTGGTGTAATTTTTGCATCGATAATGCTCGAACATGTAAATCAATTTCATCGGCTTTGACTTCTTTACCACTTGAGGTGATAAAATCAGACTTAGGTGCAACAAAAGCGATTTTTGGCGTGTGTTGTCTTGTTTGGGCTTCTTTTAAATCAGAAATTAATCCCATTTTAAGTGCTGCATACGATCGAATGGTTTCAAATCGCTCGAGTGCTTTTTCATCTGAGTTAATATCACCTTGAAGCTCCGTTCCTTTGTAGCCAATATCGCTTGCATTTACAAAACATGTTGGAATTCCTGCGGTTATCATCGTTGCTTTAAATGTACCAATACCTGGCACTTCTAAATCATCGACTAAGTTTCCTGTGGGGAATAACTCTTCACTGGGATCTACGGGTTCTGCAAATTCTAAAACGATTTCTTCAGCAGGAAATGCTACACCATCGATGTAGTAATCACCCATTTCTTTAACCATTCCATCAACCATCGTGACATAACAAAGAATCGTTTTTTTAATGTTGGCTTGCCAAATTCTTACACAACAAACGCCATTTTGTGGTACATTATCAACTAAACCTTCTTTAATTGCAAAAGGACCCACTGCACTTGATAAGTTTCCACAGTTTCCACTCATATCCACAAAATCTTGATCAATAGCGACTTGACAGAAATAGTAATCGACATCATGATTAGCAACGGAACTTTTCCCTACTAAAATGGCTTTAGAAGTAGAAGAGGTTGCTCCACCCATTCCATCCATTTGTTGTTTATAAACATCCGG
>JBAYZM010000149.1:0-6082 GCA_041672515.1 Arcobacteraceae bacterium | reverse complement strand
GGTATTGGAATGTCTATGGCAGCCAATAAATTTGACGGCATTCGAGCCGCCCTTTGCCACAACGAATACTCAGCCAAAATGGCACGAGAACACAACGATGCCAATGTCATTTGCCTTGGTGAACGAGTAAGCGGTTATGGCATGATTGAAGCCATTGTAACCGCTTGGCTTGAAGCTGATTTTGAAGGTGGACGACATGAAGGAAGAGTTGAAAAAATTAATGCGTTGTTTGGAAGCTGCAGAAATTAATTTGTCAAGGGTAAGTCGTGAGAAGTACGTGGTAAAAAGTCCCAAGGCATCACCACTCACTTCTTTTCCATTAAATACCCATCTTCATTTTCATAATAATTTTTTAACACTTTTTTAACTTTAAATCCAAATTTCTCATACAATTTAATTGCACCCAAATTGGAAACTTTGACCTCTAGGGAAAAGGATTGCCATTCTAAGTGTTTCAAACTGTATTCCAACAATTTTTTGGCTAAGCCTTGGTTTTGAAACTTTTTTGAAACAGCCAAAGAGTACAACCTGCAATATCTTTTTCGATTCAGCCACAAAATATATCCTGCAATACAGTTCTCAATTTCTATTTTATAGAGGGTGTTACGCTTCAAATGATATTTCAAGGATGCTTTACTCAAAGCAAAAGAGTCGTTGGGGAAAATCTCTTGCTCGAGGGCATACAAATGATTGAGATCATTTAACGTTGCAAGGTTAATCATTTTTGATAAATCGTATATTTAGGGACTAATTTATTCGGTCGATACGACATTTTGACTTTTTTAAGATTTTCAAATCCCATATCATCGCCGACATTAATATAATCAATGGCATACTTATTTTTTAAAATTTTGGTGAATTCTCTGAAAATAAATTGAGCACACCCTAAAATCTCAAAATCGGTTTTTTCAATAATTACACTGGCTATTTTATCATTGATTCTATCGCCTACGGTAAAACCTTTTACTTCATCGTCGATATAAATAACCAACCCTATAATATCTAAATTATTGTAGTCATTAATCAGCCGTTTAATGGCAAATCGTTCAAAATAAATGCCGTCTAAAAAGATTTCGACTTCCTCTTTTGGCATATAAGTTGTTCTGTCTTTAACCCATTTGTTAAACAAGTTTAACACTGCTGTCCCATGTTTTTCTTTGTCCATAATTTCAATTCGGTGTTCGGGGTAAATTTTCTTAAATTTATTGATTTCATTGCGTTTGGATTTATACGCATCGCCTTTTAAATCAATTAAATCGTCCACTTTATAAATATAATCCACCAATTTTTTTTCAATAATAAAATCTTTTAGCATTTCATAAATGAGCGTTCCCTCTTCTAAATAATCCACAAATCCTTCTAAAATATCTTCATGGACATACTCGATTTTGGAGTAGTTTCGATTGCTGTTATGTGAATTCATAATATCAAAACATTTTAAAATGGCTTCGTAGGTATTCTCTTTTTCACCCAAAGGCGGCAACAACATTGACAACTCTCCGGAGTTTAAAATAAACAGACAAAACGTGTCATTTACAATCGTATAAAATCCTGTTGCGGTTGAAAGCCAAATATAATTACCTGCAAAAGTATAATCACTGATATCAACATTGATACGTTTTAAGTACTGATTCATTGTCTCTTTTGCGCTTAAATCAAAGTGTTTTAAGTTGTAATCGTTGATGGTCAAAGTTGACATCTTTTTATTGTCCTTGTGGTGATTTTTTGAAATTATACATCTTTTTTTCTCCTTTGCAACAAAAATAAAAAAAATTGCTGTAAGTGGCTATTTATCAATATTATGGAATAATAAAAACAAAAAAATAAGGCAAAATATGCGAGAAGATTGGGTAGCTTATGTCGTCGTTTTTAGTGTTGTGGCACTCATGCTTTTGGGTAAAAAAATGATCTTTTTTGATTCAAGCCAAAAGAAGGATAAAAAAGATGATTAATCCTAAAATTGTAGATTATATTTTTACCTCCGCTTCCATTCAACGATGGAACGATTATCCACGAATGGTGGAACTTGTTGAGTTAGATAAACAAGCCCATAAATTCATTATTGCGTATTTTATTGCCAAGCTTGAAGACAATGTTAATATGACGCACCTCATCGAAGCTGGGATTTTTGAATTCTTACGTCGTGTGGTTGTAACCGATATCAGACCCGATGTCTTTAGAAAAGCTTTACAAAAAAAAGCGCCCGAAATTAACGCATGGGTCATTTCAAAACTCAAAGAGTGCCTTGAAGACATTGACAATGGCAATTTTTTGAAAAAATTTGAAGAGTATTTAAACGATCCTACGATGTATAAAAAAGAGCGCTTTATTTTAAAAGCCGCTTCGTATATTGCAACCAAATGGGAGTTTTCGATTGTCTATCAAACGAGCGCCTTTTTAAGTGATATAAACGATGTTAAAAAAAGTGTCGATGAAGAGATTGAAGATTATTATGAGCTTATCGGGGTGCGGAAAATTGCCTTAAATAAAAAGCTTTCAAAACTCGTGGATTTAAGCGGGCGATTACGCTTTCAGAAGCGGTGGGCGCAAACACCCAGAATCCCTGAAACTTCCGTTTTAGGACATATGCTCACGGTGGCTTTTTTTGGTTATTTTTACTCTTTAAAAGTGGGTGCTTGTAACCAACGAATCCAAAACAACTTTTTTACAGCTCTCTTTCATGATTTACCTGAAGCGCTTACACGAGATATTGTCTCCCCTGTAAAATACAGTGTTCATGAACTCTCTGAAATTATCAGTGAGTATGAAATTTTAAAAATCGAAGACGATATTATGCCTTGTGTGCCAGAAATCTTAAAAGAGGAGTTCTCCTATTATTTAGGATTATACGATGGTGTAAAAGATGAGTTCAAAGATAAAATCAAAGAAGATAAAATCAAAATTGTCCAAGATGGATTAAGTGCGTATAACTACGATCAGTTTAATGCCATTGATGGAAAAGCGCTTAAACAATGCGACAAACTCTCCGCTTTTATAGAAGCCAGTCTTTCTATTTCGCACGGGATTAAATCCAAAGAGTTACTCAATGGAAAAAAACAAATCATCAAAGGTTTAAAAACCATCGAAGGGGTTGATTTCCAAGAAATCGCCAATGATATTGACCTATTTTTTGGAACAACCGGACAAACACAAACGACGATTGAGTTTTGAATCGTGAAAAGTGAGAAGTAAAAAGTGAGTGGAGATAATTTCTTATCACTCACTCCTTACTATTCACCCCCCCCCTTACTATTTCTAAAATTTGTATCGTAAATTTACAAACGCGTATCGACCCATATCATTAAATAATACTCGTTCACCACCAATGGTTGCATACGTAATATCTTGATAAGTATTTGTTGAAGCATAGGTTTTATCCAAAACGTTATCCACTCCTAAAGTCACATCAAATCCTTTTGGTAACTCTTGATTGTATTTTAAATTAAGCACTCCATATCCTGCTATTTCTTGTTCCATGGCACTGTCATCATAGCTATCCCATCTGTCAACAGCAATGACTTGTGCGGTTAATTTACTTGAATCAATCTCATAATTAATGGCTAAAGAAGCTTTAAGTGGTGCAATTTCTGCTAAATCTTTATCGGCATAATTGCCATCTTTTTTGCCTTTTTGGTATGCCATTCCATAATCAAAAGAAACTGTATCCGAAGCAAAATAGCTCCCGCTAATATCTAAACCGTAAATCGTAGCATCAATATTTCCAAAAGTACCACTGTTATAAATATAATCTTTTAATTCAGAATAAAAGGCTTTTGTTTTAATAGAAAAATCACCCATAGTTTTTTGGAACCCAATATCTGCTTCATAGTTTTTTGTTTGGTCTAAATTTGAATTTCCAGTTGCACTGTATAATTCTCTCGCATCTGGAACTCTTGAAGATTTCCCAACCCCTGCAAAATATTTCAAACTTTCATCAACATTATAAATCGCAAAAATATTCGCATTTAATCCCACATACTTTTTATCGTCTTTTAATGAATCCGTTGAATCAATATCAGAATAATCGTATCGTGTACCAAATTCCAAATCCAATTTACCAAATGTTTTTTCTACTTTTGCAAAAAGTGCCTTATTGGTTGTATCTGTTGAAGCCAAAGGTGTTGATTTATTATCTACAAAACCATCTGAAACTCTGGTTCTGTACATTTCTCCTTTCCAATTTCTAACACTGGTATCTAATCCTACTGTAACTAAACTATCTGCAATTTCCATACTATTTTTAATTTTAGCACCTTCTGCAGTCGTTTTATAATGTGCTGTCATATATCGTGTTAAGCCACTGTTTCTGAGTTTTGTACTCATAGGGTGATCAACATCAGAATAATAGTAATCTAAATCCAACTGTTTTGAATAATCAGCTAAATTTCTAGCAGTATAACCAATCGTATAAATATTAGAATCATCATAATCTGCATCCATTGTACCTGCAGGATATAAAACATTATCACTTCTATTGGCAGTATACGACAATTTTATCTCTGAGTCATCATTGATATTAAAAACACCTTTTGTTAAAAGGGTTTTTTTCTCAAATGCTTCTTGAGAACCTTTTTTTGAATACGTTGCATCCGTTGTTCCCCCAATAGCATTTAAACCTTTTTTCATTTGCTGTTCATAAAAATTATCGCCATTGCCATCTTTATATTGGTCACTCTCTTCTGTTGAAGTTGAAACCAATAATTTGAATAAATCAGTACCACCACTAATCGTTGCACTGGCTTTTTTATATCCAAAACTTCCTGCATTTAAATTCACTTCACCATGTACATCTTTTGTTGGTTCTTTTGTTTTCACTTGAACTAATCCACTTAACGTTCCAAAATTTTCTACATCATACGGACCTTCAATAACTTTAACACTGTCAATATTGTTGGTTAACACATGAGAAGTAGGTGGATCCATTCTATTTGGACAAGCCCCATAAATTTTTGCATCATCAATTAAAACATTAATATTATCTTTTTTTTGTCCTCTTAAAATAATATCATTGGCAATTCCATTTCGTTTTACCGTTGAAATCGATGGAATATTTTTACTCAAAGCTTCGGCTAAATCTGCGCTTTTGATTTGTTCACTGCTGACATTTTGAACCACTTTGGTATTGACACTTTCTTGAACTTCAAGAGTATTGGTCGTTACTGTTTCATTCGCACATAGAACAGTTGCACACAATATTGATAAACAAACTCTTTTTTTCATCTTCTTCCTTTAAAAAAATTTTCTGTATTATTCCTTTGATGTGTTAAATATGTGTTAATCGTTTTTCTTAAATCTTTAATATGTTATAATCCACGCAATTTAATGTAAGGTTTACAATGAGTAAAATCACCCTAGAGGTCAATGAAAAGCATTTATCGGATGTGTTAGTTATTTTAAAAAGTTTAAAAAATGGTATGATAACCACCCTTCATGTTGAGAATAAAACAAGCGCTATAAAAGAAAAATATAAAGAACCTATCAAAAATAGTGAAACAAATAGTTCTCGCTATTTATCGCCCCAACAATTTAAACAAAAATTCTCCAAAGAGCAATCATGAAACTAACGATTATCAATACAGGAGGAACGTTTAATAAAGTCTATAATCCCATTTCGGGTGAACTGGATGTTCCTACACACAATTTGGCGTTGCAAAAGATTTTAAACGTTACGTATAATTTGGATATTGAGCTTATACCCCTTCTTTCCAAAGACAGTTTGGATATCACAGAAAATGACCGACAAACTTTAGTTCAATGCATTCAAAATTGCTCAAATGAAAATATTGTAATCATTCACGGTACAGATACCATGGATTTAAGTGCCGAATGTATAGCGCAACATATCAGCAATAAAAAAATCATACTCACAGGTGCCATGATTCCTATGAGTATTGATGAAACCGAAGCCACCATGAATTTTTCACTTGCTCTTGGTTTTTTAAATGCGCCTATTCAAAATGGCATTTATATTGCGATGCATGGGGCGGTTGTTTCGTATAAAAACATTATTAAAAATAAGGAACAAGGGAAATTCTTAGTTCAATAATTATTATGTTATACTCAATATAAATACAAAAGGATT
>JBAYZM010000148.1:0-6148 GCA_041672515.1 Arcobacteraceae bacterium | reverse complement strand
TTTAAACTTTCAATCCAGTTTTTAATTCTCTCTTTGGTTTTGCCTTTTTCATTGTGTTCATCAATGGCTAAACCACACAATTTCCCGTCCATTTCAGCCAAAGAGTGTTCATAGGTATATCCCTCTTTGTCAACAAACCCTACAGCATTTGCTCCTAAATGAGTGAAAGCTTTATAGAGTTTTCCTAATGCCGAACAGAAATGTTCTCCATGTTTAACACAATCTCCTGCGCCAAAAAAAGCCACAGTTTTTCCTGAAAAATCGGGTTTTTCATCTTCAAGTTCTAAAAGAACATCCACCCAAGAGAAATGAACATCTCCTTGTCCCCAAGTTGAGCTTCCAATAAATAAGATGTCATAATCTTCAAATTGATGAATACCATCAAAATCTTCTTCCATATTAATCACATCATCTTCATCGATTTCAAACTCTTTGGCTAAAGCTTTAGCGACTTTCATCGATGTTCCACCAGCGGTTCCACAAAAAATTCCAATATTTGCCATATTCTTATCCTTTATATATTTTTATATTTGTTATAAATGTCTTGTGCTTTTAAAAGATATTTTTCACCTTCATTTTCCAAATCTTCGTAAGTTCTAAATGAAAATCGGTGAGCATCTTTAAAAAACTTTTCACATAAAACGATTTTATCAGCGAATACCACGACTCGACCAAATCCTTCGTGACTCATCTCCATTACGACTGAACACATTACGCCTGTAATTTTTTCAAATGCCAAAGCAACGGCTTGAAATACAATTCTAATGTCTTTGATTTGCATTTCATCGATGTCCGCAATAATAGGAATATTTTTTAAATCTTCTTTGGATTTAATATATTTTTCAATCAGTAAATCTTCATTGGATTTATTTCCCCATGTTCCAAACTGATCTAAAGCACGGATTTGACCCACTAAGGTATCAATAAATATTTTTTTAATTTCCACTATGAAGCCTTTTTTTCAATAATTTTTTTAATAAATGGCGGTGGATTGCTGTTGAGCATATCTTTAAGTTTCTTTAACTCATCGTCAATCAAAACGATGTCTTTGTATTTAATAGGAAAAATCCCCGAGTTGATAATTTTTGCAGCCGCCGTTGCCCCAATATCGGTAAAATAGACAATATCAATGGGTTTTAAAAGTTGAACGGTTTTATCCGTATCTTTTTCCTCAATTCTGATAATTTCACACGCGGTAATGCTCTCTTTACTCACATCGTACACGGCAAATTGTTTCGCACTTCCAAAGTGAGAATCAATATTTTCCAGATCGGTGGTTGCAAAAGCAATTTTCAAAGTTCCTTGTTTCGGCTCGTTGGTTACAATTTTAATGCTGCTCATTGGTTTATCCTATTTTAGAATGTATACTTTCTTTTATGCAAGTAGTGTTCCACAAAAAAATTATTGTTGATTTTGTTCTATTTTCCCAAAACAACCAGATATAAAATATTGTTAGAAGTCTCCAAAAAAGTTTGACAATCATCGTCAAAATAGGCACCAATACCACTGCAACCCACATTTAAAAGCGTGGCTTTTAAATAAATCATATGGGCTAAAAATCCGCACAATAAAGTAGTATGGCTGTAGGAAGTGGTTGATTTAGCCGTAAAAAAAAGCGTCGCACAAGAGCTTTTTGCTAAATTTTGGAACAGCGCTAAAGAGGATGCAATTTCTTCAAAATTTCCCTCTTTTTGCAAGGTTACATTTTTGTAAAGCCCCTTTGTAAAGCCCTCAATATTGTTGTTTATCGTAAAAATCTCAATAGAATTTGCCAAAGCCAGTTCAAAAATATCTTGGCAAATCTCTAAAAAATCTTCTTTGTTTATGGACTCTTTTTTAAACGCTCGAATAGATCGTCTGCTGTTTATGGCTTCTTGAAGTGCTGTGTGTGGTATGCTTTTCAACGCCTCATAACGGGGAAAAGTAAACTCTTTTTGCTCAAAATTCTTTTGAAAAAATGCTTCAATAAAAGCATCACGTATAAAATAATCGCACGGTTGCACCACGGGTAAATTTTGTCGTAAAGCCAACGTGGGCGTTTCTTTATAGCTGTTTACTTTGATACACCCCACAACAAACTCTTCATTGCTAAAACCCAAGGCTTCGTTTAAAGCTTCTTGATGGTATTCAAAATCAACGATTGCGGTTGTATTTTCTAAACATAAAGCCGCATATATGGCTCCCATTTGATGCCCCGAATCCAAAAGCACATAACGAATTGAGCGTTGTCCATACTTCCAAGCACTCCTAAAATAGGCACATGAAATAAAAAAGGTAAATTGGTATTGGGTTTGATCTTTACCATAAAACTCTACTCCATCGTGGGTGAGTTCGTGCAACAAAACCACGCTATTATTTAAAGGTTCATAATGATAAATCCCCGAAACCACACCTTGCATCCCTCGTATTTGAACATAGACTTCACACGGGTACAAACCTCCCGCACTTGGGTTAGTCCGTAAACGAATGGTGTCATTGTAATAGGTTTTTTCAAAGGTTGTTTTGCCAATATTTTGGATAAACGCTAAGCTGGGATGTTCATCTAACCTAAAACGTCTGTAAAAATGGGGATAAATTTTATAACTTCTTGGTTGCGTGCTCCAATCAATAAAATGCGGTTCACCGTAATACTTTTTTAACGTAATATTGGTGGCATCATGAAAGGTTTGCATGTTTGAGCATTTTGACAATTTTTGGCGTTACAGCTAAATCAATCGCTTTAAAACCATCTAAACTTTCCAATTGCACATTGGCATTGTTTTGCAGCAACAGTTCCACAAAATCCTCTTTTCCAGCACTTGCACAATACATTAAAGCCGTAACGGCATTGTCATTTTGTGAATTGATGTCAATTCCGGCATCAACAAGCGCATGAAAACACTCATACGAATTGCCAAAACAGGCATTCCAAAGGGCTGAGTTGCCATCAATATTTTTAATATTCAAATCTGCCCCCAAAGCAATCAACTCTTTCACGACTTCGATATTACCTTCTCGTGAAGCTTTCATCAAAGCGCTGTTGCCGTGTTTTCCCACTTTATTAATCTCTTTTACATCGTATTCATTATGTTTTAACCACACTTGCGTGCTAATGCCACACTTTTTCATACGCCCATCCAATTTTCGTGGGTATGCCCTTTTTGCTTTTGGTTAATCAAAGCAAATAATTGGGTTTTAAAATCCTCTAAATCAAACGCCTCTTCAACATCTTTATGTTGTTGGATATAAGAAATTTCACCCTCTTTGCTGATAATAAAAAGCGATTTGGCAATATGTTCATCTTCCATATTCACTCCAAATTTAGACGCAAACTCTTTAAAATCGACACTGCATTGTTCTTGGGGTAAATCAAAGTGTGAAATCACCGATTCCAGTGCTTCTTTTGTATCAGAGGTAATGACATAAAAGCTAATTTTATGAGGATACGCTTGTAAAATCGAATGCAACTCTTGGGAATAGTCTTGGGCATATAAAAGTGTAATCATGACTTGGGTTTTGGGTGCCATCATACCAATGACTTTGGTCTCATTGTTTAACATTGTAATTCGTACTGCAGGTGCTTCTCCGCCTACTCTTCGCTCTTTTTTACTCAAAGTATAGGTTTTATTGTTATAAGTTACTTCCATTTTTTGTCCTAGTGGTGTTCGTGCAACAAGTTTGCTAACTCAAAAAGCAAATAGGCACTTCCTTCGTATAAAATATCATTTTTAAGTTGATTTCCTACGCCTTCATAATCGGGGAATCCTCGTAGCATCAACGCTTTGTGGTGTTTTTTTGTTAAACGCTCTCCGTGGTAATTGGTGATTAACACATCGGCTTCGTCTAAAAAACTTTCCACATCTTCAAAATCGCCAAAGAAAGTGTTTTCACTCTCCAACTCATCTAAAAGTGGGGTTTTATAGGTCGTTACAATGGCTTTAATATTTGCCCCCGCTTCTAAAATGGTCGTTGCCACGCTTAAAGCTTGATCGGGTTCTAAAGCAATCACTACTTTGGCATTTCCAATGGCAAAGTGCGTATCAAGAAGCGCATCTTGCAGTCGTTTTCGCCATCGAACGATACTTGGGTGTGGCATTGAAACTTTTTTAATGTCGCATAACGCTTTAAAGAAGTTATCCCCATTAACCAAACCGCCCAAACAATCAAAATGTAAATGCGTCATATTCTCATTTTTAGCGTGCAGTTTTTGTCCTGCTTTTTCAACGCTTTTCCCCACAGAAATCACCAAAGAAGCATTTCCAAGCTCTTTTATTTCATCGACACTAATTCCGCCACTGCTTAAAGCCCCTTGTTTTAAACCCAAATGCCCATCGAGTGATTCGCTTAAATCAGGCAATGCCAACACTTCATACCCAAAAAGAGAGATGGTATCTTTGAGTTTTTCCACTTCAATGGGTTTTAAATTGACATTGGGAATCACCACCGCTTTTTGCAAGTAGGTATTGGTTTGCGGCAATACCAGTTGGTCAATCAACGCTTCGATACTTTTTGCAAAACCACTCTCAATGGAGCCTTCAAAATCGGGCGTATTGACATACACAATTTTTTGAATGTCTTGCACCAAAGAAGAAGCCCCTTTAATATCATCGCCCTTAGTTTCCGTTAACCCTGTCGTAAAAAGTCCCACCAAATCGGGTTTGACTTTTTTGGTAATATTTTTAATACTTTCGCTAATGGCATAATCCCCTCCATCAATCACCGCCGTAATATCATTAACAGCCGTTGTTTGAATGGCAATAGGGTCATTAAAGTGCCGTGTAAAAAATACTTTTGAAAAACTCGCACACCCTTGTGCACCGTGCATCAAAGGCATACAGTTTTTAACACCCAAAAAGCACAACATGGCTCCCATGGGTTGAGAAAGTTTAATAGGATTGAGTTGAAGTGGTTTTGTCATGTTCAAACCTTTTGGCATTTATATACTTTACTAATGCAAAAAGTGTTCCTATGTAAAATATGATTATCTCTCTTGAAAACCTAAAGATTTTAAGGGAGTGAATTTATATTTATTTCGCTGATTCTTTTTAACTTTCATCTTGGAGTATTTTTGGTCTAAAACCTATTAAATTGTTATTGGTTTTTTGAGTGTCTTGTAATATTTGATGTAAAAGTTCAAATGCTTCATCTATTCTGTGAGTATTGTAGTTTTGATGTTGTTGGTCTATTTTAATCGTTTTTTCTATCTCTTTTATTCTATTGGCTATATCTTTATAGTTTAAAGCGAATTCTCTTATTTTTGTAAATGTTCGCATAATTTGTTTTGTAACTTGTGTTGCTATAGGACTATTTATAACTGTTGCTAACATATAAACACCTTGTTCAGTAAAAACAAATGGCAATTTTCTTTTACCACCCCAACTTGAAGTGCCAATTTGGCATTTCAAGTTTTCAAACTCCTCTTTTGAAAGTTGAAACATAAAATCAGATTCATCAAATCTTTCAAAATTTCTTTTAACTTGTCTGTTTAAATAGCTCGTTTCCACACTATAAAGTTTTGCTATGTCACTGTCTAGCATAACTTTTATATCTCTAATCTCATAAATTTTTGAGCTTATATTTTGTAATGGTACATTTTCCATATTGACACCTTTTGATTTTCTAAAAGTATCTTAGTCTCTTTTTTGATTTGAGATTAGAAATATGACAATTTGCAATATTCTTTAATTATTCACAACAATCAAAAACTCACCCAACACCAATTCATGCACTTTTAACAACCCATTAGTTATAATCGCCCCTTCTTAAAGGAAAATACAAATGATAAAACACTACTTCAAAAAAGATGAATGGTTCAGCAATATCAAAGGCGACACGCTTTCTGGTTTGGTTGTGGCATTGGCACTTATCCCTGAAGCCATCGCTTTTTCTATCATTGCAGGGGTTGACCCAAAAATTGGTTTGTATGCCTCTTTTTGTATTGCTTTTGTCATTGCTTTTGTTGGAGGTCGTCCGGGGATGATCAGTGCGGCAACAGGAGCCATGGCACTTTTAATGGTTTTATTGGTTAAAGAACACGGACTTCAATATTTGCTCGCAGCTACTGTTTTAACAGGTATTTTACAAATTGTTGCAGGCTATTTAAAACTGGGTCGATTTATGAGTTTTGTTCCACGAGCGGTTGTGGTGGGATTTGTCAATGCCCTAGCCA
>JBAYZM010000147.1:0-6162 GCA_041672515.1 Arcobacteraceae bacterium | reverse complement strand
TCCTAAATTTGCCAAAGCGGTCAATAATATTGCAGTGGTGCTATACAAACAAAAAGAGTATGCCAAATCGTCTGAAATGTTTAAATTGGCACTTAAAATTGACCCCAATTATGTGGAAGTTTATAGTAATTTGGGAGCTTCTTTAAACCGTCAAACACGTTACAATGAAGCCATTGTTGCCCTTGAAACCGCCATTGAAAAACTGCCCAACAGCAGTGGGGCATATACCAATTTAGGCAACGTTTACAGCAAACTGCATGAGTATAAAAAAGCTCAAGAGTTGCATGAAAAATCCATTGCTTTAGACCCAAAAGGTTCCAATGCGTATGCCAATTTGGGTTCAACATTAAAAAATCAAGGCTTAACAACAAAAGCGATTGAGAATTACAGAAAAGCCATACAACTCGATGAAAATTTTGTCAATGCTCATTTTGATTTGGCAACGGCTTTATTGTGTGTTGGGCAATTTGAAGAGGGATTTAAAGAGTATGAGTGGCGTTTTAAAAAAGAAGAGATGTTGCCTCACATTGTAAAATACAAAGAGATTTTTTCAAAGCTTATGTTGCAACCTAACAGCGATGCTAAAGATAAAATTGTGTTAGTTCACAGTGAACAAGGATTTGGCGACAGTATTATGTTTGTGCGATTTATTCCTGAAATTAAAAAACGTTTTGGATGTAAAGTGATTTTTAAAGCTCGTGATGAATTAGTTTCTTTGCTACAATCCAATTGCCAAATCGATGAAGTGGTGTACCGAACAGAATCAACGCCGTATTTTGATTTTCATTTGCCCATTATGAGTGCGGCTTTTATTCTTGGAATTAAGGCTCAAGATGCTTTTTTAAATGCGCCGTATCTTTTTACAAAAGCATCCAATCCTCAACTAAAAATTACTAAAAAAAATAAAAAACCTGCCATTGGTATTTGTTGGAGTGCGAGCGTGACAGGGGAGAGTTATGAGGGGAAAGTCTTTGACTTAAATCATTTTGCCCCTTTACTTAACAGCGATAAATTATGTATCTATTCTTTGCAAGTAGGTGATGGAAAAGAAGATATTGCCAAAAATGGCTTTGAAAATAAAATTATCGATTTAAGTAATTTTTTAACCGACTTTGAACAAACGGCGGTTTTGGTTAAACAGCTTGATTTGGTGATAACTTCCGATACGAGTGTGGCACATTTATGTGGAGCCTTAGGAGTTAAAACGTGGACGTTGTTGCAAAAATATCCTGATTGGCGTTGGGGAAATAAAGGCGAAACTTCGTATATGTATGGTTCGATGAAACTCATACGTCAAAAAACAAATCGAAATTGGGATAGTGTTTTTCAAAGTGTTTATGATAGAATACAACGAGAATTTAAACTGAAATTATAAATTTGGAGAAATCATTTGTTAAAGAGTTTGTTAGTATTGTTTTTTGTGGTAAGTTTGCATGCGGTTGATTCTAAAGAGGTTTACTCTTTAAAAGATGTGATTGCAAAAAAACAAAACAATTACTATACCATCGTTTTAGCGACACTTTTACCCTCATTGGACTATCAAAAAATTATTGATGAGAATAACATTGGATACAATGCCGTTGCCTATAATTTTGGTCAACAAGACAAGTTTGTTAAAATTCTTTTTGGAGCGTATAAAAGTTACGAAGAAGCTTTGGACTCTTTGGTGAAGCTAAATACTTCGTTGCTTGCGAATAAACCTTACATTGAGAAAACGGAAAAACACATCACTCTTTTTCACAAATACAACAATCCCCTGTGAGTTTCAATGACACTAAGTAAATCATTTGAAAAATTAGAGAAAATCAATACCGCTGGTTTGGTTCTAAGACCCAATTCACCCGAAATAAAACCCACCTATTTGCAGATTAAAGAAACCTTTGAAAAAGTTAATATCAACGTGCTTCTTGAACAATCAAGCGCTTTAATGATAGAAGAAGAAAACGGTTTAGATTTTGAAAGCTTGTGCAAACAAAGTGATTTTTTAGTCTCTATTGGAGGCGATGGAACGTTGATTTCTGTGGTGCGAAGAAGTTTTGAATTTGATATTCCCGTGTTGGGGATTCATTTAGGAACGTTGGGATTTTTGACGGATATTACACTTAACGAACTGCCTAATTTTTTGGATAAGTTAAAACACAACGAGTACCGTATTGACAGCCGAATGATGATAAAAGGGAGTGCTAAAGGGAACTTCTTTTCAGCGTTTAATGACATTGTTATTTCACGAAAGTCGATTTCAAATATGCTTCGAGTCGATGCAAAAATCGATGGAAAACTTTTTAACAGTTATTATGGCGATGGTTTAATTATTTCAACACCAACAGGTTCAACTGCCTACAATCTTTCAGCAGGTGGCCCAGTAGTTTTTCCCTTAACCGATGCTTTTATTGTAACACCAGTTGCTCCTCATAGCTTAACGCAAAGACCGTTGGTCTTACCTGCTGATTTTGAAATCGAGTTTTTTATTCCTGACAGTTTGGGTGCGGTGGTTATTGTCGATGGGCAAGATATTTATGAGATTCCAGAAAATGAGAGTATTAAAATCCAAATAGCTTCCAAAAAAGCCAAATTGATTCACCGACGTGAGCGAAACTATTTTGAAGTTCTGAACAAAAAACTTCAATGGGGAAATTAAGATGATTTGCAGAGTATATTTTGAAGATTTTTTATCGTTTGAAAAAGTGGACTTAGAGTTTGAAAAAGGCTTAGTTGTTTTTACAGGTCCAAGTGGTGCAGGAAAATCGATTTTAATGGATGCCTTTTTATCGCTGTTTGCCTACAAAGAAGCCAAAGCCAAAATGGGTGAAATCGTTCTTGAGAGTCAAGATTTAGAAAACGAAAGTTTAATGATAGAAAAAGGCGATGATATTGTCTTAAAAGCGACCAAAAAAGACAAGGTGCGATACTTTATTAATAACCAAAGTGTATCTAAAAAAAATTTATTGGATTTTTCGCAAAACTTGGTGAAATTTTTGCATTTAAAAGATACGAGTGATTTTGAAAGTACCAATTTAATTGCCTTTTTGGATAAACTTGCCCTTTTTCAAGATGAAAGTTTTTTAGCCTTAAAAGAGGAGTTTAAAGCATGTTTTGGTGAATTTAAAACACTGCAGAACAAATTAACTCAAATTCAAGAAGATGAAAAACAAATTGAAGAACTCAAAGAGTTTGCACGATTTGAAATCAGTAAAATTGCCTCTATTGACCCTAAAGTCGATGAATACAATGCGTTAAATGCCATTAAACGAAGTTTGTCGAAAAAAGACAAAATAGAAGATGCCATCAGCAATGCTTCGGCGATTTTTGCGCATACACAACATGTTTCACAGGCATTAGAACTTTTAGAAGTCGATTCAGGGTTTTTTGATGAAGCCATCAATGAACTGAACAATCAATTTGAGAAATTTTCAGACAGTTTAAGTGAACTTGAAGAGGTTAATATTGAGTCTGTGTTAGACCGAATCGAAAAACTCTCAAGTCTTCAAAAAAAGTTTGGCTCAATAGAAGCGGCGTTAACGTACAAACAACAAAAAGAAGAAGAGCTAGAAGCGTATGAAAACATCAGTTTTGAAAAATTGCAATTGGAAAAGAGATTTAAAGAGTTACAAGAAAAAATCAATGGATATTGTCAAACGTTAACGCACAAAAGAGAAATAGCCGCTGTTGAGTTAGAAAAACGAGTCAATGAATATTTAAAACATCTTTACCTAAGCAATGCCAAAATTCAACTGACACACAAAGAGTTGGACGCCACGGGAATGAACAGCGTGCTTTTTGAACTCAATGGCGTGAACTTACAAACCATCAGTTCAGGTGAATTCAATCGTTTACGATTGGCATTATTAACTGCTATGAGTGAAATCGATATTGTGAATAACGGCATTTTATTTTTAGATGAAATTGATGCCAATTTAAGTGGAAAAGAGAGCAGTGCCATTGCGAAAGTTTTAACTACCCTTTCAAAGAGTTATCAAATTTTTGCTATTTCACATCAACCTCAATTAACTGCGTGTGCAGCAGGGCATTTTTTGGTCGATAAACACAATGGTGTATCGAGTGTGAGAAAACTCAATCATGAAGAACGTATGAATGAAATCGCACGAATGATCAGTGGTGAGAATATTACCCAAGAAGCCAAAGATTTTGCAGTCAATCTTTTACGCAATCAGTAACCACTAACCAGTAAAAATTTTACATATTATTGGATATATATATTTAAATCCTTCTCAATTGTCACTTTACATACTACAAAAATGTAATATTATCAAAAAGAGCCTATATCGGTGATAATAGGCTTGACTTTTAAGTCCATCACTCGATAAAATAGTCCATTAATAGTCGCTTCAAGCGATAAGGAGGTAGTTGTGCTTAGTCGGTTATCAATCAAGGGAAAATTAATTGTATTATCCCTTATAACAATTGTTGTAGTTGCCGTCGTAGTTGGAGTTAATTCTATTATTTCAATTAATAGTTTATCCAAAGAAAATGTTGCAAATTTTGAAAAAGAGGCGTATGCCAAAAAAGAAGCTGAGCTGAAAAACTACGTTTCATTGGCTATGAAAACAGTGGATTCTTTTTATCAAAGAACTTCAAAAGAGAAAGTCAAAGTTGAAGTACAGGCTTATTTAAAAGGTCAAGCAGACTTTTTATTTTCTATTTTAGAAGGAGAATACAAAAAGTACAACGGTAAAATCTCTGATGCGGAATTAAAGCAAAGACTGATTGAAATTATTAACTCCACTCGATATGGAACAGAGGGGTATTTTTGGGTAAATGACACCGATTCGGTTATCGTTATTCACCCCATCAAAAGAGAGCTGGATGGGAAAAATCTCTATGCTTGGAAAGACCAAGGCGGAAAACAAATTTTTAAAGAGTTTTCAGAAGTTGCCAGTAAACATGGCGATGGATTTGTAGACTATGTTTGGCCAAAACCAGGTTTTGAAAAACCACAAGACAAAGTATCGTATGTCAAACTGTTTAAACCATTTAATTGGGTTGTAGGAACAGGGGAGTATGTCGATAATGTTACTTCAAAATTACAAGCAGAGGCGTTAAAAACCATTGGTGAAATGCGATATGGAGTTGATGGGTATTTTTGGATTAACGATTCTAAACCTGTGATGATTATGCATCCTATTAATCCAAAACTCGATGGAAAAGATTTATCTGGATTTAAAGACCCTAACGGGAAGTTTTTATTCAATGAGTTTGTCAAAGCAACTGCCAAAGATAAAGCCGGTGGTTTGGTTGATTATTTATGGCCAAAACCAGGTAAAGAAGCCCCTCAGTTAAAATTCTCGTATGTTCAAAAATTTGAAGCATGGGATTGGATTATTGGTACGGGTGAATATGTTGATAACATTGAAGATCAAGTATTGGCAATGAAAACCAAAACCAATGAAGAGATTAATGGTATTTTATTTTCAATGGCGATATTTACGTTAGTTTGTATTGTAATTTTATATTTGATTGTAAGCTTTTTACTCAAAAAAGCGGTTGTATCGCCTCTTGAAGAACTTGATGATGCCATTCAAAACTTGATTAACAGTAAAGGTAATGTCAAAGAGAAAATTCAAAAAGCCAATGACGATGAAATCGGAAAAATTGTTGACAGCTTTAACGGATATTTGAATTTACTCAGTGATAATGCCAAAAAAGATGAAGAGGTTATCAAAGAAGTTGAAGAGGTTATCTCTAAGGTCAATAACGGATTTTATGCTTATCGTGTACATGCCAGTTCAAACAACCCCTTAGTTGAGGAGTTAAGAGTTTCAATTAATGCCATGATTGATAAAGCCTATAACAATCTTTCTCAAATCAATGCTAATTTGGTTGAATATGTTAAATCGAATTATAATCTTCAAACCAATACAAAAGATGACCATTCGGGTGGAATTATTGCCTCTATTGCAAAAAGTTCAGTCTTAGTGGGGCAAAATATTTCAGAATTTTTATGCATGATTAACCAAGCCGGAGATAAGTTAAACGAAGACACTCGAATATTATCAGCTTCAGCTAATTCGCTTTCAACTTCTGCTAATGAACAAGCAGCATCGCTAGAAGAAACAGCCGCTGCCATTGAACAAATTACCAGTAACATTAAGCACAATACTGAAAACGTCAATAAGATGTCTTATTTGGCCAATGATTTAAATG
>JBAYZM010000146.1:0-6310 GCA_041672515.1 Arcobacteraceae bacterium | reverse complement strand
AGGTAATATGCCTATGAAAACAGAAATTAGTACGTTGCTCATTATTACTAAACTTGAACAATATGATATGGCAGGAGCAACAGCGATTGCGGTGGTCATGCTTTTAATCTCGTTTGTTATGTTACTGTTGATTAATATCTTGCAACGATGGAGTGCAAAACGAAAAGGAATGGAAGCCATATGAAAACATTTAATGATGCTAAAAGTACTCAAAATGAACCAAAATGGGTTCAATTTATTTTAATTGGAACGGCGGTTTTGTTTTTATTGGTGATGTTAGTCGCCCCTTTAATAACTATTTTTGTTGAAGCATTTAGAAAAGGGGTGGAAGCCTATTTTGTGAGTTTTAACGACGCGTATGTGTTACAAGCCATTAAACTCACGCTTATCACAGCCGCCATTGCCGTTCCTTTGAACTTGGTGTTTGGTGTGTGTGCTTCGTGGGCGATTGCCAAGTACTCGTTTTTTGGGAAAAGTCTTTTAATTACCTTGATTGATTTACCTTTTGCCGTTTCACCCGTGATTTCAGGCTTTGTGTATGTATTGCTTTTTGGAGCGCAAGGGTGGTTTGGGCATTGGCTCATTGAAAACGATGTACAAATTATTTTCGCCGTTCCAGGCATCGTCTTAGCTACGATTTTTGTCACTTTCCCTTTTGTGGCACGAGAGTTAATTCCTCTCATGCAAGAACAAGGAAACGACGAAGAACAAGCCGCACTTCTTTTAGGAGCGAGTGGGTTTCAAACCTTTTGGAAAGTGACGTTACCCAATATTAAATGGGGATTGTTGTATGGCGTTATTTTGTGTAATGCCAGAGCCATGGGCGAGTTTGGAGCGGTTTCAGTTGTTTCGGGACACATTCAAGGTGTTACAAACACCATGCCGTTGCAAGTAGAGATTTTATACAACGAATACAATTTTGTAGCAGCATTTGCAGTATCAACATTGTTGGCTATTTTGGCACTTTTTACCTTATTATTAAAATATATGTTGGAGTGGAAAGTGGCACGAGACTTAGAAAAATTAAAAACAGATGAGTAGGAAGAAAGTATGACCATAGAAATTAAACACATCACCAAAAATTTTGGCAATTTTATTGCTTTAAATAATATTAATTTAAATATTGTTCCGGGCGAACTTTTAGCCCTTTTAGGACCATCAGGAAGTGGGAAAACCACCCTTTTGCGAATGATTGCAGGGCTTGAAACCATTGATGAAACCGATAAAGGCGAGATTTTATTTAACAATATCAATGTCGCAACTAAAAAGATAGATGAACGTGATATTGGTTTTGTCTTTCAACACTATGCCCTTTTTCGACACATGACCGTGTTTGAAAACATTGCATTTGGGTTACGGGTAAAACCTAAAAAAGAGCGACCAAGCAATGAAGAGATTAAGCAAAAAGTGAACAAACTGTTGAAGCTGATTCAGCTCGATGGTTTTGCAACACGATTTCCATGGCAATTATCGGGTGGTCAAAGACAACGTGTGGCACTCGCACGTGCCTTAGCCGTTGAACCCAAAGTATTGTTGCTGGACGAACCCTTTGGAGCGTTGGATGCCAAAGTGCGTGCGGATTTGCGAAAATGGCTCAAAGAGCTTCAAACGCAATTGGGTATTACCACCGTTTTAGTCACGCATGACCAAGAAGAAGCTTTAGAAGTGGCCGACAGAATTGTGGTCATTAATAAAGGTAAAATCGAGCAAGTAGGTACGCCTCAAGAGGTGTTTCATAACCCTGCCAATGAGTTTGTCATTAACTTTTTAGGCAGTGTGAATTTATTTCATGGAAGAGTTGAAGAGGAGGGGCGATTAAGTTTGTCCAGTACTTTAGAAAATGATCATTCAAAATTTTTAATACGACCGCATGAGTTGGAAATCGTTTCACCAAACAGTGCCGATGCCATACTTTTAGCAACCGTAAAATACGTGCAATTAGCAGGGTCTCAAGTCAAAGTGGAATTAACGCATTTGGACAATGAACAAAAACATATTTTAGTAGAAGTTTCTCACTATGAATTTAACGACAAAAATATTAAAAAAGGCGATATTGTTGGTATTCGTCCAAGAGAACTTAGAACTTTCCAAGATGGGGCTGGGATTTAGTCCATAAAGTCATTTAGCACTTCACTCTTTAATTTGCCAAAAATATTGGCACTTACTCTTGACAAGTGCTAATATTGCATGTTATAATTTCACTCATTGATAAGAGTATTATCAAAAACAAATTAAAAGGAGTTAGCCATGTTAATTTCAAGATTTGATCCGTTCAAACAACTTAAAGAGTTTGAAAAAAGCTTTTACGATACTTACCCACAAAAAAGTGAAGGGGTGAGTGGTTTTGTGCCGGTGGTCAATACCCGAGAAGGTGAGTTTGCGTATCACATTGATGTGGATTTACCAGGGGTTAAAAAAGAGGATATTAAAGTCGATATCCATAAAAATGTCTTAACCATTTCAGGGGAGCGAAAAACCAAAGAGGAGATAAAAGAGGAAGACTACTACAAAGTAGAAACTTCGTTTGGTAAATTCTCAAGAAGCTTCACCCTGCCTGACAATGCCGATTTAGAAAATATTGAAGCAAGTTCAGATAACGGGGTTTTAGAGGTGATTATTCCAAAACTTAGTGAAGAAAAACATAAAAAAACAATCGCAATTAAGTAAAGAAGAGTTTTCTAACTCTTCTTTAAAAGGAGGAGTTATGCAAAGAATTAAAGATAAAAGAGGTGATTATTATATTTTGATGAGTATTTATGCTTTGGTAATCACTTTTTCATTGATTTACTTCAATCATTAATAACTATTTAGCACTATTTTTGAGGACAAAGCAAAGGGAGATTTTCTTCCTTTGCTTTTTTTATGGTTAAAAGATCTCTCTTAAAAACTCATTTCTCAGTATTGTTACTAATTAAAAACAGTGTTTACTTATGTTAGAATTTTTGCCATTTTAAACTCTTTTTTTAAGGTAATCACGGTGTCAATATTTCAAAAATCAATTCTCAATAGCTTCAAACAAGATAAAGCTAAAGTTGCTCTTTGATGGGCAAAAATTCAAGAGTTTTTAGCTAAAGTGGAGTATATCAAAACTCAAAAAGAGGAAAAATAAAATGATAATAGATACAAGAAATCCTTTAACAAAATACGAGAATAGCACAATTGAATACAAAAGCCTAAAAAAAGCAATTGGAGCTAAAGCAGATTTAAAAGATTTAGCAAAAACTTGCGTGTGTTTGGCAAATACTCAAGGGGGATATTTATTTATAGGTGTTGAAGATAAAGATAAATTACCACCAAGTGAGCAAAAAATAAATCAAGAAGAAATTAATGATGTGATAAAAAAACTAAGAAGTTTAACAGATAGTGTTGGACTTGTAAATCCTGAATTAATTACTCATGAAAATGGTGGTGAATATTTTATTATACAAATTTATCCATCTATGAAAACAATAGCTGTTACAAGTGATGGAAAAGTTTATGTGCGTGTTGGAGATGAATGTACCGCTATAAAGGGAGAAGAACTTACAAGGTTAGCACATGAAAAAGGTGCATTTCAATGGGAACTAGTAGTTACAAAAACTCATATATCCCAAATTGAATCTGAAAATATTGGAAAATTTATTAATGAAATTAGAAATTCTGATAGAGTAAGTGATTTTATAAAAAATCAAATTGATGAGGATATTTTAGAATATTATAGATTAGTTGACGAAGATTACCTAACTAATTTAGGGATTTTATGGCTAGGAAATTTTAAGCAACGCTCAAAATTAAATTATCCAATAACAGTTCAATATATTGTTTATGATAAAGATGAAAAAAAGATTAGAAAGGTTGATTGGAATTTGAATCAATTTAATCCAAAAGAACTTTTACTTGAAATAGAAAAAGAAGCTGTTGAGTTAAATTATAGTTTTGAATTACCTGATGGAATGTTTAGAAAACAAATAAGACACTATGCAAAAGATGTAGTTAGAGAATTACTTGTAAATGCTTTTGTTCACAAATCTTTTACTATTTCAGGAGATATATTTATTTCACTTTATAAAGATAGATTGGAAATAAAAAATCCAGGTGGTTTACCTCTTGGAGTTACAAAAGATAATATATTGCACCAAGTTCAAAGAAGAAATCCACATTTAATTGATACTTTTAAAGCTTTAAAGTTAATGGAAAGTGAGGGAAGTGGTTATGACTTAATCTATGAAAAATTAAGTCTTGATGGTAAATTATATCCTAGAATTGAAAATGATATTAATTTTGTGAAAGTTACAATATATTCAAATATTATAGATAATGATATTTTACAAATTATTGGTTATTTATCAAAGCATTATCAATTAAACCAAAAAGAAATTATTACACTGGGTGCAGTAGTTAGAAATAAAAAAATATCAGGATTTGAATTATCAAAATTACTACAACTTGGAGATGATAGACTTAGACAATGGGTTGATAATTTAGTAGATAAAAATATAATTGTTACAGAGGGAAAAACAAAAGGATTAATGTATATGATAAATCCAAAAATTTTATCTTCTGTTGAACATGATTTAAAACCTAGTTTAAAAACTATGGAAGAACCTCATTTAAGAGCATTAATTAAAGAAGATTTAAAATTACATCCAAATAGTAAGATTTCTGAAATACATAAAAGAATGGGAGATTTTGATTTAAATTATTTAAGAAGAATTATCTATAAAATGTATGATGAAAATGAAATAAATAGAGAAGGTGAAAAGAAAGGTATGGTTTATTTTCTTGGCAAATAAAAAATAAATAAAAAATAAAATAAAGAATAAATCTTATAAAATCCCATGAAATAGGCTTTTTTTATTTTAATATTTATTTCTTAAAAAAATAAATTACAAAAAAAACTCAACTATCCCGCCTTACACCTTTCCAGAGACTGTGAAATGAATCTGATTTTCTCAAAGAGAGTGTAAGCACACGATGTTTCAATTAAGCAAAAATGAATTGTAAATTTTGCGGTCGCAAATTGTGACCACAAAATTTATAATGACAAGAAAAAAAATAACAATCCTTTGCTTTTGATTATAAAAAGAGTCTAAACGGTTCAACACATGTGTAAATAAAATTCTTGAATGTATTTTGATTCCCCTAAAAATACCAATAAATCATCTTTTTGTATCATATACGTGGGTTGTATGGCAATACTCCACTGCCCATTTGTTTTATACGAGATAATTTTCAAATTAGGATAGATTGATTCAACTTCTTGAATGGTTTTATTAATACAGTTTTGATGGGCAACTAATTTGAGCATTTTAATACTGTTACTGATATCAATCTCTTCAACGGTAATATTTTCTATGAGCTGTTTGACTAAAATTCTGCCGGCGATTTTTTCGGGATAGATGACTTTAAACGCCCCAATTTTAGAAAGAATTTCACCATGAATTGAGGTAATGGCTTTGGCAATGACGTTTTTATTGCCCAAATCTTTGAGTGCCATAACGGTTAAAATACTGGCTTCAATATTTTCACCAATACTCACAATGACTGTTTCAAGATTGTAAATTCCTACTTCTTCTAGTGCATGTTTATTGGTACTGTCAATCACAAAAGCGTTGTCTATGTACTCTGCAATTTCTTGAACTTTGTGTTCGTCATTATCAACAGCAATAACGCTGATATTGAGTCTTGAAAGACTCTTTGCAATGTAAAATCCAAATTTTCCTAATCCGATTACGGCAACGGTTTTCATATAATTATCCTTCCTACTGGGTATTTAAAATGTTTTGTTTTTGCTTTTCCTATTAAAATAAGTCCAAAGGCAAAAACACCTAATCGTCCGGCGAGCATTAGGACGATAATAACGCTTTTTCCAAACGTATCAAACTGTTGTGAAAAACTTAAAATGTCGCCATTTCCGGCAGAAACTCCTACTGTACCAAATGCAGAGACCACTTCAAGGAGTATTTTAATAAACGGTAAATTTTGTGTCTCAACCAAAATTAAAACTGCCAATAAGACAAAAAACGAGGAACACATAATTATGACCAACGCTTTATTGATGATTTTTTGATCAATGGTGCGTTTAAAAATACTGGGTTGTTGATTGCTCTCTTTTAAAATGTAAATGACGGTGATAATTAAAACAGCCACCGTGGTGATTTTCATCCCACCGGCGGTACTTCCTTGCCCTGCTCCTATCATCATAAAAATGGTTGAAAAAAACAATGAAGAGTCTTTGAGTGACCCAATATCAATGCTGTTAAATCCACTGGTTCTAAAGTTAATGGATAAGAAAAAAGCATTTAAGAGTTTGTCGTATAGACTTAATTCC
>JBAYZM010000145.1:0-6318 GCA_041672515.1 Arcobacteraceae bacterium | reverse complement strand
TGGCGATTTTGTGGTCGTGGGTGGATTAACGCCCGTGCATCAATTTTGTAAAATCGGCAGTCACGCCATGATTGGTGGGGGTTCTGTATTAACACAAGATATTCCACCTTTTTGTTTGGCAGAAGGCAACCGAGCGGTTTTACGAGGGCTAAACTTAAATGGTTTGCGACGACGATTTGACAATCGAGAAGACATTGACGCCATTAAAAAAGCCTATAAACAAATCTTTGAGAGTGGAAAACCCATTGCACAAATGGCGCAAGAGATACTTCAAACATCAACACACGACTATGTAATTGAGTTTGCGAACTTTATTATTAACACAAAACGGGGAATTCCTTTTAATAGAAAATCATCCCAAATGGAGAATATGTAATCAATGGAAAAATTAATATGTGATTTTTGTGGTGCAAATGATAGTGTTGAAAATCCTATCATCTCTGGTGATCACGCAAGTATTTGCAAAAGTTGTGTAACAACAGCACACGACATCATGCAAGGAAAAAGCGCAGAAGAAGCCAACAAAAACACACCAATACAAAAAGAAGATGAACTCAAAAAGGTTTTAAAACCAAGTGAATTAAAAGCCATTTTAGATGATTATGTCATTGGTCAACACCGAGCCAAAAAAGTGCTCAGTGTTGCGGTGTACAACCACTACAAACGAATCTTTAACCACAACCAAGAGCCAACGGATGATACTGAAATCAGCAAATCAAATGTTTTGCTCATTGGTCCTACTGGAAGTGGAAAAACGCTGCTTGCCCAAACCATTGCTAAATATTTGGACGTTCCATTGGCCATTGCTGATGCCACTTCATTAACCGAAGCTGGCTATGTGGGTGATGATGTTGAAAACGTCGTCACACGACTTTTACAAGCGGCCAATGGGGATGTTAAAAAAGCCGAACAAGGAATTGTCTTTATCGATGAAATTGATAAAGTTGCACGAATGAGCGAAAATCGTTCTATCACAAGGGATGTTTCGGGTGAAGGTGTGCAACAAGCCATGCTTAAAATTATTGAAGGAAGTGTTGTAAATGTTCCTCCTAAAGGTGGACGAAAACACCCAGGACAAGACGCTATTCAAGTTGATACGACCAATATTTTATTTATTTGTGGTGGAGCATTTGATGGCTTAATCGATATTATTCAAAAACGACAAGGTGGCAATATCTTAGGATTTGGTCAAACTAAAAAAGGAAAATCCGAAGAGAAAGATTTGATTAACTTAGTTGAACCCGATGATTTGGTGAAATATGGTTTGATTCCAGAACTCATCGGTCGATTGCATATGTTTGCAACGCTCAATGAGATTACGGAAGATGATATGGTGCACATTTTAAGCGAACCTAAAAATGCTTTAACCAAACAATACAAAAAACTTTTCAAAATGGATGAAGTTGAACTAAATTTCGATAAACTTGCACTCAAAGAAATTGCAAAGTTAGCCTTGGAACGCAAAACGGGAGCACGAGGCTTACGCTCGATTTTAGAAGATATTATGCTGGATATTATGTATGATTTACCCAACTACAAAGGTAAAACGATTACTATCTCAAAAGAAGTTGTATTAAAACAAAAAGACGCAAAAGTAGTATAAAAGAAAGGAAAAAAATGTTTTTAGACAAAATTATAGGGCTTTTTTCAAATGACATGGCGATTGACTTAGGAACAGCTAACACAATTGTCTCTGTTAAAGGAAAAGGTATTATTATCAATGAACCCTCCGTTGTGGCAGTACAACACGACCGATATGGTGTCGATAAGATTTTAGCAGTGGGGCAAGAAGCCAAACAAATGATTGGGAAAACCCCATTGAATATTCAAGCTGTGCGACCAATGAAAGACGGAGTTATTGCTGACTTTGAAATGACTGAGCGAATGATTCGATACTTTATTGAAAAAGCACACTCACGAAAATCATTTATTCGACCACGAATTATCATCTGTATTCCACATGGAATTACACAAGTGGAAAGAAAAGCGGTAAAAGAATCAGCATTAAGTGCGGGTGCTAGGGAAGTATTTTTAGTAGAAGAGCCAATGGCAGCAGCTATTGGTGCTGGAATTCCTGTCTCAGATCCCGATGGATATGTGGTAGTTGATATTGGTGGAGGAACGACTGAAATTGGAGTAACCTCACTGGGTGGATTGGTTTTAAGTAAATCAATCAAAGTTGCAGGGGACAGATTTGATAAAGCCATTATTGATTATGTTCGACAAAATTACAATCTTTATATTGGTGAGCGAACGGCTGAAAATATTAAAATTGAGATTGGTACAGCGATTAAATTGGATGTTGAGCTTAAAATCAAGGTCAAAGGAAGAGATAACTCTGGACTTTTATCGACCATTGAATTAGGAAGCGAAGGGGTACGAAGTGCCATTAAAGAACCACTTAAAGAAATTGCCATTGCGGTGCGAAATGTTTTAGAAGAAATGCCACCCGATTTAGCAGGAGATGTCGTTGATAACGGTGTTGTTTTAACAGGAGGTGGTGCTTTAATTCGTGGAATTGATACCTATTTGGCTGAAATCATTAAACTGCCTGTTCACGTTGCAGATGAACCCCTTTTAGCCGTTGCATATGGAACCAGTCAAGTTCTAAACCAAGAAGAGTTACTTAAATTAATCTCAAATGAATAAACTCGTTTTTCTTTTTATACTTTTGATTATTACAGTAGTCTATATCTTTAAAAAAGATAGGCTACTGTCGGATAATTTTCCCATTATTAATGAAATAAAATCCACGTATATTGACCATATTATTACCACTGAAGATATTATTTCTAAATATTTTAAACAAATGCAAACCATTGATCACTTAAAAACTCAAAATAGAGATTTAGTGAAATTCCAATCGCTTTACACCAGTGCTAAGACTCAAAATGATGACATTATCGATGCCATTAGAAGTGTACCTTTTAGCAGTGAAGAGATTACTCTTGCCAAAGTGTTATCGTACGTTAATTTAAACGATTTTACTAAAGTGTGGTTGGATATCAAAAAAGAGGACCCTACTATTCAAGGCTTAATCGATGGAGAATACAGCGCGGGAATTGTAATAAGCCAATCAGGCTATGCCCAAGCATTGCTCAATGGCAATGAAAAATCGAATTATGCTGTCTATATTGGAGAGAATAAAGCCCCTGGAATCACACATGAACACGACAGTAAAGAGTTTATTACGATTAAATTTGTACCCATTTGGATTACGATTAATATTGGTGATGAAGTCATTACTTCTGGAATGGACGACATCTTTTTTGAAGGGTTAAAAGTCGGAAAAGTAGTGAATATTAAAAAAATGGCAGACATTCAAGAAGCTACAGTTTTACCTTATTCCAATGTTCTTTCCAAAAAATATTTTCATATTTACTCAAAAAAACATATCGTACCCTCACCTGTTCAGAAAAATTTTGAAATCAACAAAGAGCTTGCGCCCGAAATTAAACCGCAAAAAGCGGAGTAACGCTTTTAATATCGTGCCATTATGGCATCGACTTTATCCCACGACAAATCATTTTCTTTGTGCTTAAACATCGTGTAAATATAACGGGCGAACATATCGGTTTCTACGTTGACACGAGAACCTATTTTGTAGTTTTTAAACAGCGTATTTTTTATGGTATGAGGAATAATAGTAAGCCGAAAACTCTCCTTTAAAACTTCGTTTATGGTCAACGAAACACCATCGATGGTCACTGAACCTTTAGGGATAATGTACCGCAAAAACTCTTTGGGCAATTGCACAATAAAATCCGTCGAATTGCCATTGTTGGATATGGTTTTAATCGTACCCAAACAATCCACATGCCCTTGGACAATGTGTCCTTCAAACCTATCGCCCATTTGCAGGGCAGGTTCAATATGCACTTCACCTTTATAATTCTCCATAGCAAGGATTTTTTGAGATTCAGGGGATAATTCCACCGTAAAACTCTCATGGCTGACTTTTACAACCGTTAAACAAGCCCCATTCACCGCAATTGAATCGCCAATATTAGGTCTATAATGAGCTTTTAGAGTCAAAAAATTATTCTGAAAACTTAAAACTTTTGCCATTTCTCTGATTAATCCAGTAAACACATTTGTCCTTTATATTTGGTACATTCCAAAACATTTGGTATAATAGCGAAAAATTATTGAGAAGCGAATATTTATAAATCCAAAAAATATTTAAAACGCGCGTATTAAGAGGTAGAGATGAAATATGATGTAATTGTTGTGGGTGGTGGACATGCAGGAATAGAAGCCTGTTTGAGTGCGGCACGAATGGGTAAAAAGACGCTTCTTATTACGATGCTTGTTGAGCAAATAGGAGCTGCGAGTTGTAACCCAGCCATTGGAGGATTGGCAAAAGGACATTTGGTTCGAGAACTTGACGCCATTGGTGGAGAAATGGGACTTTGTACCGATGCTTCCGGACTTCAATTTAGAATTTTAAATGCCTCAAAAGGGGCTGCCGTTCAAGGAAGTCGCGCGCAAATTGATATGGATAAATACCGAGAGTACATGCGAAAAGTGTGTCACAATACACCCAATTTAGAAATCTACCAAGATGAAGTTTCACAACTGTTGGTGAAAAACAACCATGAAGTGTATGGAGTGCAAACTAAACTGGGTGAAACATTTGAATCTAAAAAAGTGATTTTAACCACGGGTACGTTTATGCGAGGGCTTATTCACATTGGGCAAAACACCTACCAAGCAGGAAGAGCATGGGAACTTCCCTCAAGTACTCTGTCTGTTCAGCTCAAAGAATTGGGTCTTAATGTAGGGCGACTAAAAACTGGAACGCCGGCAAGGATAGATGCCAATTCAATTGACTTTTCAGTCATGGATGCTCATGGTGGCGATGAAAAACCCACCCCATTTTCTTTTAGAACCAATGCCAAAGAGTTTACTCCAAAACAATTCCCGTGTTATATTACCTACACCAACTTAGGCACACACGATAAAATTTCAAGCAACTTTCACCGAGCTCCGATGTTTACAGGGCAAATTGAAGGAAGAGGTCCACGGTATTGCCCCAGTATCGAAGACAAAGTGAATCGATTTAGCGAGCGAGAACGACACCAACTCTTTTTAGAACCACAAACGGCTATGTGTACAGAGTACTACATCAATGGATTAAGTACCTCTTTGCCGATTGATGTTCAAAAAGAGATGATTCACTCCATTAAAGGGCTTGAAAACGCCAAAATTGTTCGATATGGTTATGCCATTGAGTATGACTATGTTGATCCGACTGAATTAAAGCACACCTTAGAGACCAAAAAAATCAAAAATCTCTACCATGCTGGACAAATCAATGCCACAACAGGCTACGAAGAAGCTGCAGCGCAAGGGCTTATGGCAGGGATTAATGCCGCTTTGAGTATTGATGAAAAAGAGCCTTTTATCTTACGACGAGATGAAGCCTATATTGGGGTATTAATTGATGATTTGGTGACCAAAGGAACAACCGAACCTTACCGAATGTTTACTTCCCGAGCCGAATATCGACTGCTTTTACGAGAAGAGAATGCCGACATACGACTCTCTTCATACGGACACAATTTTGGACTCATTGATGATGAAACCATCCAAAAAGTTAAACACAAAGAAAAAACCATCGACGATGCCATTTTGTTTTTAAAAGAAGAAATATTAACCTCTAAAAAAGAGACCTTAGAACTCTTAGAATCCATAGGCGAAGACAAAATTAACGACAAAGTCATCCTTTTAGATATTATCGGGCGAAGTACCATTACCAATGAAAAATTTGATGCGCTAGTCCCCAGTTTAAAAGAGATTGATGGTTATTTAAAAGAGCAAATTATCATTGAAGCCAAATATTATCGCTATGTGGAAAAGCAAAAAAAACAGATTGAGAAAATGAAAAAAATGCTTAAAATGACCATTCCTGAGAATTTTGATTATGCCAGCGTGCCGGGACTCTCCAATGAAGTCGTTGAAAAGCTTAAAAAATTCAATCCCCCAACACTGTATAATGCCAGCGAAATTTCAGGCATTACACCAGCTGCGATTGACGTCATTCATTTGTACATTAATTTAAGATGTCAGAATCAAAATAAAATGATAATAGAAAATAAAAATTGATAATATGTACAAAATAAAATGAGAATGAGAGTGTGAAGGAGTATGGAAAAGTCTAAAAATATCAGTCCAGAGTTTATGAAGAATAAGGGAGTGTTCAAGATTCTGTGTCAGCATCTAGTAATTCCTAAAATTCTATCATAAATTCAATGTTTTATCTAGTCTTCCCTCAAAGTATATTGAGAGTTGAGAAATTGTTAAACTCCAGTTTCT
>JBAYZM010000144.1:0-6472 GCA_041672515.1 Arcobacteraceae bacterium | reverse complement strand
CTGGGACTGTTCAAAAATCTGTGTCAAACTGGTAAAATAAATAATACCAAAGGACGCACAGATGAATATAGAGATAGATGTTGAGCAGTTTGCTAAAGATATAAAAGCTGGTAAAAGTATCGGTGGAAAAGATGGAGCATTAAGCTTTCTAATTAAACAATTAACAGAAGCTGCACTTGCAGCTGAAATAGATTCTCATTTAACACAAGACTTAGATAAAAATCGTAAAAATGGTTATTCTACAAAAACTATGAAAAGTGAACATGGTTCATTTGAACTTGATGTTCCAAGAGATAGAAATGGAAGTTTTGAACCTGAAATTGTAAAGAAAAATCAAACAAGTATGACAAGTGAAATAGAAGATAAAATACTTTCTTTGTATGCTCTTGGAAATTCTTATTCTCAAATATCTCAAGCAATAGAAGATTTCTATGGTGTAGGATTTTCTAAAGCCACTATAAGTGCAGTTACTGACAAAATAATACCAATGCTTAACGAATGGAAAATAAGACCTCTTGAGGAAGTATATCCCTTTGTATTTTTAGATGCAATTCATTATAAAGTAAAGGAAGATGGAAAATATATCTCTAAAGCTTTTTACACTGTCTTAGGTGTAAGAGTTGATGGTAAAAAAGAGATATTAGGGCTTTACTTGAATGAAAGTGAAGGAGCAAAATTTTGGCTACAAGTTCTAACAGATTTGCAGAATCGTGGGGTTCAAGATATTCTAATAGCTTCAGTTGATGGATTAAAAGGCTTTCCAGAAGCAATAAACTCAGTATTTCCAAATACTGAAGTGCAACTTTGTATAGTTCATCAAATAAGAAATAGTTTAAGATTTATAGGTTCATCAAATCAAAAACAATTTGCGAAAGAATTAAAATCAGTTTATCAAGCTTTTACAAAAGAAGAAGCTCAAATTGAACTAGATAAACTTGAAGAAAGATGGGGTAAAAAATATCCTATAGTTTTTACTTCTTGGCGGAATAAATGGGAAAATTTAACAGTTTATTTCCAATATCCAGAAGATATAAGAAAAGTAATTTATACAACAAATGTAATAGAATCAGTTCATAGACAATTTAGAAATCTAACCAAAACAAAAGGTGGATTCCCAAATGATAATAGCTTGCTAAAACTACTGTTTATGGGAATCCAAAATGCTTCAAAAAAGTGGACAATGCCAGTTAGAAATTGGAGTTTAACAATTTCTCAACTCTCAATATACTTTGAGGGAAGACTAGATAAAACATTGAATTTATGATAGAATTTTAGGAATTACTAGATGCTGACACAGAATCTTGAACACTCCCTTAATAATATATCCAATGATGAACTTTGGGCTTTAGGTCAGCACTTTGGACTTGCTACTCCTTTGTTAGATTGGTCTAGATCACCGTATGTAGCACTTTTCTTTGCTCTCAATAACTGTTCTAAGACAGAAAATGGTGTGCTATATGCACTTGTTGAGTCGGATATAGAAGAAATAAATAAACGTAAGTGTAAAAATCAACAAGGTGTTCATATAGTAAATCCACTGACTAACTTTAATACTCGACTAGTCAACCAAAGAGGATTGTTTCTTAATGTTCCCTCCCTCATTAACACTCCCCAAAAATGTAGTTAGTGTGATTAATTTCATAATAAAATAAAACTCCTTGTGCAGTTTTACTGTATTTTTTTAAAAAATCTTCTATTTCTTCATAAGCTTTGTCAAATAAACATTGTTTTGAAAACCCTTTAATATTTCCACTAAATCCAAATATATCTTTTATATCCTCTATTTTTAAATTTAAACTCATACGGGGTTCCTCTTAACTATCTACATAACTTGGTATATATTCAATTTTTTTAGTTTGTTCTTCAACTTTTACTACCACACCTTCTTGTATACTAAGTTTGAAGAATTTAAAAAACTGGTATTTACCTTTTATTTCATTTAAAATTTCAAGGAACAATGTTGTAGATAAACAATCCTTAAAAACTTTTTCGTCAAAAACAAGTGGTTCTTGAAAACGATTTTCTATTTTTAATAAAAATAGCTTTGAATTTTCAATAACCCAATTAGAAGTTGCGTTTTTATATATTTTTTCATCAATATCGAATGATTTCAACAAATCATTATTGATTGGTTGATTTAATAAAAGATATTCTTTATCTTCATATCTTATAGTTCCAAAGTGTACTCCAAATCTATATGCTCTACTCATGCTATACTCCTATCAATTTTTTTAATTTTACTACTTCTGTTTTATCTAAATCAAACTTAGTCAATAGACCACTTTGTATATCATCCCATTCTACTTTTCCTATCTTTTTTTCTCTTAATTGTAAAATAAGATGTCCTAAAAAATCCCCTATATTTAGACTATCAAAACCTAAGAGTATTTGATTCTCATTTATAAATTGAGCATGTTGATAAGAAAGATTAATATCTGGTTTTAACACTTTAAAGCCTAAAAGTCTCACATCTTCTTCAGATAATGAATTCTGATTTCCTATTTCTAAATCAATGAATTTTAATTTTAATAACTCTTTGAACTCAATAACTTCTTTACTTCTACTTTTTATAAAATCTTTATATTCAAATTCTATAAAATCCATTAACTCAGATTTCCTAGCATTTTCAATTATTATATTAACAGTTGGATTTTGAGTAAATGGTGTAAAATCTATAAATTTATCAATATTTATAATATCATATCTTGAAGATATTCCAAGTAAGTAAGCTACAAGACTATTTTGAACAGTTCCATAAACTTCAACAAAGATATTCATGTTCTTTGCACAACGAATAATCTCTTTTAGTATAAATAAATACCCATCAAACTTTATAAAGTTTAATATTGATATTTCTCTTAGAATATACTCTTTATATCTGTTTTTTTTCTGCACTTCATTACAACTATCGTTAAACTCAGGCAATATTTTAACTTTTTCATCCAGCTCTTTAAAAGCCAATGATTTTAAAATTTCAGTATCTTTTAAATTATAGTTGTATTTAGTTTTCATATTAAATAAACTTTTTACTATTATGACTAAAACTAGTTATGTCTGCATCATCACCAAACATATAAACAGCATATGTATTATTTTTAAATCTCTCAAAAAAAGTTTTTTTATATAAATTGATAACATCTTGTTTTCTACAAGATACATCCGCAACTATTGCTAAAATTGGCTTTTCAGAGACAGTAATATTATCCCACTCAACATTATATAATTTTGATGTTGAATCAATTAATTTTAATGCTATTTTTGAATCAATAGTATTTTTATAAGCTTGTTTTATACTATTTTTATTAGTTATCATAAATTGTGCATAATCATTTAATTGTTTATTCATTTTAATTTCATCATGTAATCTATTATCAAATAATCTTTTTAACTCAATTGCTACAATTTCATTGTTAATTAATGCAATTAAATCTATTCGTCCAAAATTACTTTGTATTTCAGCATCTAAAATTATATTTGTATTCTTTTTTATTAGCTTTGATTGATAATATTTTTCATTACCAAAAAACATATCAATTTGCTTTTCAATTCTTTTAAGATTAGAGATAAGATCATTTTTAAAACAATCTTGTTCAATATTATTAAGTAAATCAAGTTTTCCATCCGAATCAACTAAATTAATATATTCTTTACCTTTTGGTTGTTCTTTTACAACAGGAATAAATTTATAATGAGTTGTAATGAGAATATCATCTTTAATAAAATCAATTTTAAATAAACTATTCATTTTATAATAAACATTTAAATAATTATTTCTAATTTGAATATTGTAGTTTTTATCATTGTTTACAATTTCAACTAACTTAATCCACCATTCACTCGAATTCAATTTATTTATAAATGTATTGTTTAATTGTCTTTTAAAATTTTCCATTATTATTCTCCAAAATCTTTTTAACTATCTCACCACTATTGGTAACAACTTTCGTACATCCGTCCTCATAAAAATCATCGCTAAATAATTTATTTAATTCATCAACTTGATAAATACTCAAACTTTGTTTTACATCATACTCTTCATTATCTTCAAGTATTACAACATTATCGAAATGTTGAGTAAACTCTTTTTTATATTCACTGTGTATTGGTATAAGTTTTTTAGGTCTTAATGAACTGGAAAATATTTTAAGTGCATCTAAATCAGCATGTCCACTTGTGTGAGCATATACCCAATTATATTTTTGTTGTAAAGTCTTAAACAACTCCACATTTTTTTTATCATTAAACTTTTCTTCTAAATACCCTAACCATTGAGAATAAATAATATTGGCATTATCCAGTTCTAATTTGTTTAGCAGTCTTTCTATATGCCAAGGAGTGATTTTTATAAAATAGTTCTGAGGATTGATTTTAATATCATCAATATCCAAAGTATCATTAAATAATTTATTTTTAAACTCTCCAAAATACTTTGGATTTTCTTTTATTTTTTCATAATAACTACCACCAAAGTTTTTTATTACTTTTACATCTTCCCATGATATATTTGGAACTTTTCCAACTTTACTTACACATTCAAGAATCCAAGCAGTATATATATCAATTACAAATATTTTATTGGCTTTTTTACAAGCTCTATATGATGAAACAATACTATCTATATTTTGTGATGAACCAATAAAAAATGATAAATCTTTTGTATGCTTAATAGTGTCAAATATTTTACTCTCTACACAATTTTCAGAAGGAAAATCGTTATTAGACCTTTGAATCATTGTTCCTTCCATAAATAAAACATCTACATCTTTTAAATTTTTATCTTTTATCATATTGTTAAATAGTTTTGACTTTCTTCCATTTGCCCTAAAATCACCACTATATATAACCTTTTGACCATCTGCTTCAATTAAAAAAGCATAAGCATCCACCGCACTATGATCTACTAAGTAAGCAGTAATTTTGAAATCTCCTATAATAAAAGGTTTATATTTCTCAAAAGATTGAAAATTATTCACTAAAATTTCTTGACCAGTAAATATTTTAGTTGCATTCATAAGTTGTAAACTTAATTCTCCACAATAAATAGGTACACTATTATCTATATTTATTATCTCGCCAAAATGGTCTTGATGTGGATGAGAGATTAAAATAGCATCAATTTTTTCATCAATTTTTATTTTTTGACTTTCATTACTAAGTGGAGTTCCATAATCAAGTAAAATAGTTGTATTTTCAGTTGATAATTTTATACAGCTTCCACCTATTTCATTTGTCCCTTTATATATTTTAATTTTCATTTTCATTTTTTCCTTTATTTATTATATATTCAGTTGAGAAGTGATTTTGTTTAGTAAAATTCAAATAAATCTTGGAATTTTTAATAATTGTAACTAATAGTAACAATAATAAGACTTTAAAATTTAATACCTATATATAATCAGGAATACAATATCAATTAATAAATAACTATTTTCTAACTTTTATATCCTCTCTTAAAAACCATAAAGGTTTTAAAAAAGATATTAATATTAAAAAACATCAATCCAACCTACCCAACAAATCCATAACATCCAACCTCATCTTAGAAAAAGCAAACCACTTTTTGCCAAGGTCTTTTAAACTCGCACCCATATGATAAACTTCTTTTTTATCCAAAATTAAAAATCTGTCGTGAGAATTTTTGAAAATCTTAATTTCTACATTTTTATACTGTTTTGAATATTTCTCAAAATCAAGTTGCAGTTGTTTGGAGATAGTATTTGTATAAATAACTGCTTTTATATTTGGAATTTTACTGAACAAAGTTAAAACCGTATCATCGATATAATTGTCGATTAAAATAATCTCTTTATTTGCTGTTTTAATTAAATCATTGACATAAGAGTAAGCGTCATAAATTTGTCCATCGTAAAAAATACCTTGTTTTATATTTAAGCTGTTATCTTCTAATTTTGAAGAGATAGTATCAATCTTATTCTTTAAAAGGTTGACATCTTTTTCTAATGAAACAAATCTTTCATTGGCAATCTTTTCACCATTGATTGCATAACCATTTTGAATATAATTTTTGAGAATTGACGTTGCCCATTGACGAAATTTTGTAGCGGTAATTGAGTTTACTCTATATCCAATAGAGATTATCATATCAAGATTATAGTGATCAACTTCTCTTTCAACTTTTCTACTCCCTTCTTTTTGAACTACTCTAATTTTTCGAGTACTTGAATTTTTTTGTAACTCTTTTTGCTTATATATATTTTTAATATGATAAGTAACACTATGAGATTCAACACTAAAAAGCTCACCTAATTGCTTTTGATTGAGCCAAACGGTTTCATTATCCATCGAAATTTTTAACTCCAACTCCCCATCGTTATAAACCACTAAATTTGAAATATTATCCATAATTCAACCTTTTTAGAATTTCTCAAACATTATCATAAAAATTGAATCAGATTAAAAAATATTACAAATTGTCATCTTTTTGTTTTTTATGGAAATGTTTTTAAACCAC
>JBAYZM010000143.1:0-6501 GCA_041672515.1 Arcobacteraceae bacterium | reverse complement strand
TGGAAAACGAACCAACACAAAAAACAACACACCCGCAGTTATTCACTTTAGTGTCGATAACTCTGATGAAATTGATATTACAGTTGCAGCAAAAGGGGGAGGAAGTGAAAATAAATCTAAATTTGCTGTTTTAAATCCAAGTGACTCCATTTATGATTGGGTTATGGCAAATGCACGAGAAATGGGTGCAGGATGGTGTCCTCCTGGAATTTTAGGAATTGGAATTGGTGGAAACCCAGAAAAAGCAATGTTATTGGCAAAAGAGTCTTTAATGGGGCATATTGATATTCATGAACTCAAAGAAAGAGGAGCTAAAAATGCTCTTGAAGAGTTACGACTTAAATTGTATGAAGACATCAATAAAATTGGAATTGGAGCGCAAGGATTGGGAGGATTAACAACGGTTTTAGATGTTAAAATTTTAGATTATCCCTGTCATGCGGCTTCTTTACCCGTGGCTATGATTCCAAACTGTGCTGCAACACGACATATCCATTTTAAACTAAAAGGCGATGGACCAGCTATTTTTAATAAACCCGATTTAGATCTTTGGCCAGATATTGAGTTGCCAATGGATACGATTAAACGAGTGAATATTGAAGATATTACCCATGAAAATTTATCGCAATTTAAATCAGGAGATACGCTTTTACTCTCTGGAAAAATCTTAACGGCCCGAGATGCAGCGCACAAAAAAATTGTGGAATACAAAAATGAAGGAAAAGCCCTTCCAAATGGTTTAGTATTAAAAGACCGATTCATCTATTATGTTGGACCAGTTGATCCCGTACGAGATGAAGCAGTAGGACCTGCAGGTCCTACAACTTCTACTCGAATGGATAAATTTACCAAAGATATGATGGAAATTGGAATCATGGGAATGATTGGAAAAGCGGAACGAAAACAACCTACGATTGATTTAATTAAAGAGTATGGTTCAATTTATTTAATTGCGACAGGAGGAGCAGCATATCTGATTTCTCAATCAATTAAAGCCGCTAAAACAGTTGCTTTTGAAGAGTTAGGAATGGAAGCTATTTATGAGTTTGAAGTGAAAGACATGCCAGTTACGGTAGCAGTTGACACAAGCGGTGAATCTATTCACACGACTGGACCTGCAAAATGGAGAACCATTTAATTATAAAGAGGAGTTTTCCTCTTTATAAACTTAGTGGTGACCTTTAATCAAAATATTTAAAATCTTTATCTTCACTGCCATCTTTTTTTCTATTTTTAAAACGCCACAACGTATACGTGTATTTAAATGTTTGATACACCAATATAATAACCAACGTTGCAATGAGCAATTGAAATATAAAAATTAGAAAACTCATGCGAATCGACTATTTCTTTTTTTCTAAAAAACTTGGTTCATGCCATTCAACACTGGGTGGTAAAGAAGAAGTTTGCGAATTTTTATCGGGTAATCGATAGGCACCAAACGCACTGCTTTCTACTTTTTGTTTTGAAAATATACTGCTGTTAGGCGCAATAAGGGCACCAACAACTAACACAATACCAAGGATGGCATATCCAACAAATTTGTAGTTATCTTTTTTCATAACAAACCTCCTTAACGGGTGTTGTAAAATTATTTTATTATTGCATGATTTTATTTAAAGCAACATTAGAGCAAAAAAGTAACCTTTCTAATACTCTTTTTTATCTGATTTTGTGTACAATATTTTTTTAAGGAATGAATACACACAAATGATAATTGATTTTTTACAAGGCATGGTGTTGGGTTTTACCGCAGCAATTCCTTTAGGTCCGATTAATTTACTGATTATGAATGAATCACTTAAATCCTATAAAAATGGGTTTTTTGTTGGATTAGGCGCCATGAGTGCGGATACAACTTTTTTACTGTTAATACTTTTGGGGCTTAACAACTATTTAGAAAATACGATACTTTTAAAAGGCTTATCGCTTTTGGGAGCACTTTTTTTATTGTTTATTTCCTATACTTTTTATAAGAATAGAAATGAACCTCTTAAAAAAGTTAAAATGGATTCAAAAGGTTCTTTACTTAAACATTATGGTAAAGGCTATGTATTAACAATTTTTAGTCCTTATACGGTTCTTTTTTGGTTAAGTGTTGCAACGTTGAGTATCAGCAAAGTTTATCCTCTTTTTATAACGAGCGGAATGCTTTTTGCAATCTTTCTTTGGATAACCTTGATGCCATATTTTATTTATAAAACGAAGCATCTCATTTCGCAATACGTTTATTCAAAGATTGCATTGATGTCAGCAGTTATTTTTTCAGTTTTTGCTTTTGGGATGATTATTCGACTTTTTTAGAAATTTTTAATGTAAAGATTTTAATTAAGACAATTTTTATCCTATTTGTATTAGAATGTCAAAATAAATTACTAAAATTGATGTAAACATAAAAATTTACACTTTAAAATAGGAAAAAAAATGGAAGTATATTTAGATAACAATGCAACAACCGTAGTAGACCCTCAGGTTTACAAAGCAATGGAACCGTTTTTTTGTACACTGTATGGAAATCCCAATTCATTGCACAAGTTTGGTGCAGGAACACACCCTAAAATGGTTGAAGCATTGAATTATTTGTATGATGGAATTAACGCAGCAGATGAAGATGATATTATTATTACTGCCAATGCTACAGAGAGTAATAATACCGTTTTAAAAGGTATTTGGATTGATAAAATACTCAATGGCGATAAAAACCATATTATAACCAGTGAAGTTGAACACCCTTCAATTACCGCTGTTTGTAAGTTTTTAGAAGCACAAGGTGTGAGTGTGACTTATTTACCTGTCAATGATGAAGGTGTTATTGAAGCACACACGGTAAAAGATTTTATCAGTGATGATACCGCATTGGTCTCTATTATGTGGGCGAACAATGAAACGGGAAAAATTTTCCCTATCAAAGAAATTGGAGCCATTTGTAAAGAAAAAGGAGTTCCCTTTCATACTGATGCCACTCAAGCCATTGGAAAAATTGCTGTGGATGTACAAGCGTGCAATGTAACATATCTCTCTTTTTCAGCGCATAAATTTCACGGACCAAAAGGCGTAGGTGGATTGTATGTGAAAAAAGGGCATGAATTAACCCCTTTATTACACGGTGGTGAACAAATGGGAGGACATCGAGCAGGAACTGTTGATGTGGCTTCTATGGTAGGAATGGGTTTAGCCATGAAATTAGCGGTTGATCATTTAGAGTTTGAAAATACAGAAGTTAAACGATTACGAGATAAATTAGAAGATGCTATTTTAGAACTTCCTGAAACGATTGTTATTGGTGGAAAACAAAACCGAACACCCAATACCACATTGATTTCAATTCGAGGTGTTGAAGGTGAATCGATGCTTTGGGATATGAACCAAAAAACCATTGGGGCAAGTACTGGAAGTGCGTGTGCGAGTGAAGATTTGGAAGCCAATCCCGTTATGAACGCCTTTGGAAGCGACAGTGAATTAGCCCATACTGGGGTTCGATTTAGTTTAAGCAGGTTTAATACCGAAGAACAAATAGATTATGCAATTGAAGTGATTAAAAATGCAGTTAAACGATTAAGAACAATTTCAAGTTCTTATGCGTATACTCCTAAAAATCACAAATCAGAATTATAAGAAAAAAAAGAAAAAGGAATTATTATGGCTAAAGGTGATTTAATTAGCGGTTCAATTTGGGATGAATACTCAAATCAAGTTATAAGAAGAATGGATGACCCAACTCATCAAGGTGAAATAACTGAAGAGATGGCAGCAAAGGCTGGTGGAAAACTTATTGTGGCAGATTTTGGAGCAGAATCATGCGGTGATGCCGTACGATTGTATTGGGTAGTGAATGAAGAAACAGATGTGATTATTGATTCAAAATTCAAATCATTTGGTTGTGGTACGGCGATTGCTTCTTCGGATGTTATGGCAGAATTGTGTATTGGTAAAACAGTTGATGAAGCGATTAAAATTACCAATATCGACGTAGAACATGCTTTAAGAGATCATCCGGATATTCCTGCTGTTCCTCCTCAAAAAATGCACTGTTCAGTTATGGCATATGATGTTATTAAAAAAGCAGCTGCCCAATACAAAGGGGTAGATATGGAGAGTTTTGAAACCGAAAAAATCGTATGTGAGTGCGCTCGGGTTTCTTTATCAACCATTCAAGACGTTATCAGAATCAACGATTTAAAAACCGTTGAGCAAATTACTGATTACACTAAGGCGGGTGCATTTTGTAAATCATGTATAAGACCTGGTGGACACGAAGAAAAAGATATTTATTTGGTTGATATTTTAGCTGATACAAGAGCTTTAATGGAACAAGAGAGACTTAAAGAAGCGGCAGATGCAAGCCAAGAAGGAAGATCATCGTTTGATACGATGACAATAGTTCAAAGAATCAAAGCCATTGATGAAGTATTGGATACCGACATTCGACCAATGTTAATCATGGACGGTGGAAATATGGAAATTATTGATATTAAAGAAAACATGCCACACTATGATGTCTATATTCGATATTTAGGCGCGTGTTCTGGTTGTGCTTCGGGAAGTACAGGAACGTTGTATGCCATGGAATCAATTTTAAAACAAAAAATAGATGAGAATATTAGAATTTTACCCATCTGAGTAAACATTCTTACAAAATACCAAGGGAGAATGTTTAATTCTCCCTTTTTTATTGATTTGAATCTATAAAATGAAAAAAGTTTTTTTGTATAATTTTTACAATAAAATTATTTTAAGGAAAGAGTATGTCCCAAACAATTAGTTCATTTTTAACCAAAGATCACCGAGATTGTGATGAAATTTTTGCACAAATGGAAAATGAAGTTGCTTCTGAAAACTGGACACAAGCCAATAAAAAGTTTGCAGAGTTTTCGGGCGATTTAGAACACCATTTTAATATGGAAGAAAAAGTGATGTTTCCTGCTTTTGAACAACAAACAGGAATGATGGGAGGTCCTACTGCTATGATGCGAATGGAACACGAACAAATGAGAAGTGTGCTTTCTCAAATGAAAAAAGATTTGGACGAAAAAAACAAAAACCACTTTTTTGGTTTATCCGAATCTTTAATGATGATTATTCAGCAACACAATATGAAAGAAGAACAAATGTTATATGCCATGGCAGATAACCATTTGGGTGCTTCAAGTGCCCAAGTTGTAGAACAAATGAAAGCCTTACGATAGTATGTTTAACCAAGGATTATCACTCAATCAAGCCCCACCGCTTAGTGTGCCGTTTCGATTTTTTATCACGGCACCTTTGTTTGGGATTTTGTTGGGTTTAGTGTTTTTCTTTTTTCCCATCGATTTAATCATCAACCGATACTCTTCTGTGGCTATTGGTGTGATTCATCTGTTTACTTTGGGAATTTTAAGTATGATAATCTTTGGAGCGATGCAACAAATGATGCCAGTTTTAGCAGGTGCCGTGGTGAAAAAACCATTGCTGTTTGCCAATGTGGTGCACACGAGTTTAACTTTAGGAACACTTCTTTTTAGTGGCAGTTTTATTTTTGAAATCAAAGCTTTGTTGCACATAGGAGCAGCTTTTTTAGCCGTTGCATTTTTTACTTTTTTTACGGTTTCTATTTTTTTACTTTTTAAAGTAAAGTTTTTAACTTCCACAGTAAATGCCATGAAATTGTTTACCCTCGCTGGAATAACAACTTCTATTTTAGGGCTTTATTTAGCCTATTCTCATATGAACAATGAGATTGGGAGTTTACATTACAACTTTGTCTATTTACACATATTGTTTGGTTTGTTTGGTTTTGCGACGATTTTAGTCATGGGAGTTTCGTTTCAAGTTATTCCTATGTTCTATGTCGCGTTGGATTTTCCCAAATTTATCCAAAATAAAATCCCACTTTTGGTAATTGCATTACTCGTTTGTTTTGCGATGTTTTTATTTTTAGGATTGGATACGTATATTTTAAAACTTCTGTTTTCTCTCTTTTTTGTCCTTTTTTGTCTTCATGGCTTAAACAGTTTAAACAAACGACGACGACCGGTGTTTGATGTGACGTTATGGTATTGGAAACTCTCTTTGTCTTTTTTACTGTTTTCGATGCTTAATTGGCTTTTTGTTCCACAAGATTCGTACTTTTTATTGGCAATTATGTTTGGATTGGGGTTTTTATACTCACTGCTTCAAGGCATGATTTATAAAATAATTCCTTTTTTAGCGTGGTTTCATTTGAGTTCAAAAGGGCATATGCTGATTCCCACCATGCGAGAAATGATACACGAAGATATGATTAAATTACACTTTTTTATCTATGTAGCTTCAGTTTTTTTCTTTTTAATTTCACCTTTTTTAAGCAATTTCTTTGTCATTATTGCAGCCCTTTTGTTTATTATTTCCAACATTTTGTTTTTAATCAATTGCATTACAGGGGCAGTTAAATATTCTTCAATCGCTAAAACCAACCCTATGGACGCTTTTACTCAATCATAATATGTTATAATATACCAAATTTACACCTAAAGGCTTTATTAT
>JBAYZM010000142.1:0-6543 GCA_041672515.1 Arcobacteraceae bacterium | reverse complement strand
TGCTTTCAATATGAATGGCTTTGGTATCAATATCTTTATTAAAAATTGAAGCCCCCAAATAACTCTCATTTATAACTCGATTTCGACCTTTATTTTTAGCAATATACAGACATTTATCGGCTCGTGTAATGGTGTGTTCAATGTTGTTGTTATCGAGTTCTTTGTGAAATTTAGCCACCCCAAAAGAAGCCGTGAAATTAATAATATCGGATGCCACTTGAATATTGACTTTTTGAATCTCTTCTTTAATCATTTCTGCAATATGGGTGGCATTGTACAAATCGGTGTTATAGAGAAAAATCACGAACTCTTCTCCTCCAAATCGCGCAACAATATCCGAGTTTCGGACATTATTTTTTAATAAATGTGCCAATTGAATAATTACTTCATCCCCCACATCATGTCCATAGGAGTCGTTAAAATCTTTAAATTTATCAATGTCTAAAATAATAATACATGAATCTCTTTGGTCTCGTGTTGCCAAAGATAAAAGTTTTGCAGATTCTTCAAAAAAATACCGTCGATTATAGGCTCCCGTCATGGGATCTTTGTACGAGAGTTCTCGTAAATCTTTATTGAGTTTTTCCAACTTGGCATTGGTTTCACACAAAACGGTTTTATCGTAAATGTATAAAGCAACCAATTTTTCCTCTTTAATATAAGGGGCTATTGTCACATCTTGTTGCATGGAATCATAAATGGGATTGGTAATGTTGCTCAGTTCAATTTTAATTAAATATCGGTGCGGATCAACGGAGTAAAAAGAGCTTGTATTGGTCACTAAAACCGATTTTATTTTTCGTTTGAGTCGTTTCTCATCGATGCTGGGGAAAAGTTCACACAAATTCTTATCTAAGACATCTTCTAGGCTTAAATGCGTATGAACTGCCAACCAACGGTTCCAAGCTTGTATCTTTAAATCTTCATTTAAAATTAAAATTCCATTGTTGATGGTGTTAAAGATAATGTCATCTTTTAGGTTATGCATTCAACCCCTTTAAAATTTTAATTTGAGTCAAATAGTGTATTCAATGCTTCAATAATTGTAACTGATTCAAGATGCTTAATTTTATTTTCTAAGCTTTCAATTGTCTCGTTTTCTTCCAAATTGATACTTTTTTGTAAAATATATTCTCCCTCATCATAATGCTCATTGACAAAATGAATCGTACACCCACTTTTTTTCTCTTTGGCTTTTATAACTGCTTCATGCACATAACTTCCATACATTCCTGCTCCACCAAATTTTGGCAAAAGTGCAGGATGAGAATTGATAATGGCATTGGGAAACGCTTCCAATAAAGCATTTCCAATTTTTTTCATGTACCCTGAAAGAAAAACCACATCGCAATGGTACTCTTGTAAGAGTGCGGTTATTTTTTCATCTACATTCTCATGAGGATAAGATGTCCCATTGACCACAAAATTTGGGATATTTTTTTGTTGAGCCTTTTGTAAAACTAAAGCATGGGTATTATTAGAAATAACCACCACTACTTGGGCATCTAAACTCTGGTTTTCACACGCTGATACAATGGTATCAAAACCACTGCCATTGTGCGAAGACAATATGCCTATTTTTTTCATCGCTGTCCTTATTTTTTACCCATCTATTATATCAGTTTATTCTTTGAGAATGCGTTATAGCAATGGCAATGGCATCGGTGATATCCAAAGGTTTAATCTCTTGTTTAATGCCCAAAAGTCGTTTGACCATAAACGCCACTTGTTCTTTGGTGGCTTTTCCATTGCCCGTTACGGCTTGTTTGACTTGCAAAGGAGTGTATTCGCTAAAATTCCCAAACTCTTGCAAAACTTTGAGTGAAATGGCTCCTCGAAATTGGGCAAGTTTAATTACTGTTTTTGGATTAAATGCATAAAACATATCTTCAATCGAGACTTCATTGATGGTATGTTTTTTAAAAATCATATCCAATCCTTCGGTCATTTCACAAATTTGTTCTTGTAAGATTCTTGTTTTTATTTTAATGAGTCCTGCTTCAATCAGTTTAATATTACGTCCATTTTTTTCCAATACGGCATATCCACAATTTCGTGTTCCGGGATCAATACCTAAAATTTTAATACTCAAATTTTTCCTTTTATTCACACTATTCACTTCAACATTTAAACGTTATTCACATCAAAAAAGTACCATATATTCATACAATTTTCATAAATAGTACCTTAAATTACAAAATTATTCACATATAAGTAGCAAAACAAAATATGCCATAAATAAATTTATAAAACTTTAGCTATAATATCTACCAATATTAATAAAAGAGTTTATACTATATGACCAAACCCGATATTTTATCTGTTTTAAAACAAGAAACCACTGCAACGGATTACGACAGATTTTTAAAACAACTCAGTTATAAAAAAAATTTTTCCGATGAAAATCTTGCCGTTTTTGAAGTACAAAATAAATACGTTGCTTCTTGGATTAAGACAAAATACAGCAATGTCATCCAACACTGCTTTGAAATCCTTGATGGCAGCAAACCCAAAATTGAAATCAAACTGATTGGGGAAAAGCAAAAAAGCAAAAAAGATATCCTCAACGAACAAGAAAAAAACAGTCATTCTGAAAGTACCATGCTGAATCCTTCGTATACGTTCGATTCTTTTGTATTAGGACCATCAAATCAAATGGCATACAATGCCTCTTTGGCCATTTCAAAAAAACCAGGTATCCAATACAACCCTTTGTTTATTTACGGAGGCACTGGTTTAGGAAAGACACACCTTTTGCAATCCATTGGAAATTATGCCATTGAGAATGGACAAACCGTTATTTACGTAACTATCGAGCAATTTATGAACGATTTTACCTTTTCAATCAAGAACAAAAATATGGAACATTTCCGAGCAAAATACAGAAAATGTGATATACTGCTTATTGATGACATTCAATTTTTAAGTGGAAAAGAACAGACTCAAGAGGAGTTTTTTCACACGTTTAATGAATTGCACAATGCGAAAAAACAAATTGTAATGACCTCAGACCGATTGCCTTCTCAAATTGCTGGGTTAGTTGACAGACTTAAATCAAGATTTGAGTGGGGTTTAACGGCCGATATACAAATTCCTGGACTGGAAACTAAAATTGCCATTATTGAGAAAAAATCAGAACTCAATGGCATTGTTTTAACCAGAGATGTGATTAATTATATCGCCACCAATTTAGACAGCTCCATTCGAGAAATTGAAGGGGTGCTTATTCGTATCAACGCCAGTGCAAATTTATTGAATCAAGAGATCAATTTAGAATTGGCACAAAGTCTGCTCAAAGAGCAAATTAAAGAGCAAAAAGAGAATATTAAACTACCGGATATTATTACCGTAGTTGCCAGCGAATTGAACATTAAGCCAAGTGATATTAAATCAAAAAAAAGAACCGCCACGGTTGCCAATGCCAGACGGGTTGTAATTTATTTAGCACGAGAGTTAACACACAACTCTATGCCAGATATTGCAAAGTTTTTAGGAATGAAAGATCACAGTTCCATTTCGCACAATATCAAAAAAGCCAATGAGTTAATTGAAAAAGATGAAAACTTCAAATTAATCATTGAAAATTTGAAAAATAAAATCATAAATAAGGATTGGTAAAAATAAGTATGAACCCAATATGTGAATAGATGTGAATACTTTGCAAAAGTTGTTCACCGGCTTCAAAGCTGATGGCATCAACCTTTGGAAACTGTTTTCATCTATTCACATGGTCTACTTCCGCTACTAATAAATTAAATAAATAAAGGGGTAAAAATGAAGTTTGTTATTTCAAAAAATATCATTGAAAATGTCATAGCTCACATGCAACCATTCTTAGAAAAAAAAGATGCCAGTTCAATCACTTCTCATATATATTTAGAAGTATTAAATTCAACGTTGACACTCAAAGCAACCGATTATGAAATTGGTTTAGAATCAACCATTGCTGATTTAAATCAAACAGAAGATGGAAAAGCTACGGTAAATGGACAAAATTTACTCAATATCATTAAACGATTAAAAGAGAGTGATATTGTATTTGAAGCGTTAGATAACTCTTTAACGATTAAACAAAATAAATCCAATTTCAAATTGCCTATGTACGATGCCAATGAATACCCAAGTTTTCCTAAAAGTGAAAATTTAACGGTGTTAAATATCAACAATGTTAATTTGATTAATTCCATTAAAAAAATTACCCCTGCTATTGATAATAACAATCCAAAATTTGAACTCAATGGCGCTTTAATTGACATTAAAAGTGATAAAATCAATTTTGTTGCAACCGATACAAGACGATTGGCAATCAGTCATTTACAAAATATTTCCAATGAAGTCAGTCAATTTATTATTCCTAAAAAAGCGATTATTGAAATTCAAAAATTGTTTTTAGATGAAATCAAAATATCGTACGACAACACCAATTTGGTGATTGCTACTTCTAAAATGAAATTTTTTACCAAACTTATTAACGGTAAATTTCCTGATTATGAGAGAATTATTCCAAACTCTTTAAAATATAATTTGAATTTACCAAAAGCCATGCTCATTGAGTCAATTAAATTGGTGACATCGCTGTTTTCAAATATAAAAATTACGTTTACTCCCCATTCAATTATATTTGAATCACTTGATGAAGAGAGTGAATCAAAAACGCAAATCGATATTGATTTAAACATATCAACCGATTTTTACCTAGCAGTCAATGCTAAATATTTGTTAGACTTTTTAAGTATGTCGAACAATGAAAACATCACTATTGGATTTAATGAATCAAATCTACCATTTTATCTTGAAGATGAAAAATTCTTCACCATTGTAATGCCAATAGTTTTAGAAAAATAAAAAAGGAAAGTCATGAGTCAAGAATACGGCGCAAGTAATATTAAAGTTTTAAAGGGTCTTGAAGCAGTTAGAAAAAGACCGGGTATGTATATTGGTGATACCAATGTTAATGGTTTACACCATATGGTTTACGAAGTAGTAGATAACTCAATCGATGAGGCCATGGCTGGTTTTTGTAAAACGATTAAAATTACAATGACCAAAGATCATTGGATTAAAGTAGAAGATGACGGGCGTGGAATTCCAACGGATATTCACCCAACTGAAAATATCTCTGCTGCAACAGTTGCTTTAACAGTTTTACATGCCGGTGGAAAATTTGACAAAGACACCTATAAAGTTTCTGGTGGACTTCATGGGGTTGGGGTTTCTGTTGTAAATGCTTTAAGTAAAGAACTTAAAATGACCATTCACAAACATGGAAGCATTCATTATCAAGAGTTTTCATGTGGTATTCCTAAAGGTATTTTAGAAGTCATAGGTACGACCAAAAAAACGGGAACCATTATTGAGTTTTTAGTCGATGATTCTATTTTTGAAGTCAATCAATTTGATTTTGCAACACTGTCTAAACGATTCAGAGAAGTGGCGTATTTAAACTCATTTATTACTATTACACTTAAAGATGAAATCAGAAATGTGGAAGAAGTGTACCATTTTGAGGGTGGACTTAAACAATTTGTTGAAGATTTAAACAAAGATACTCCCGTTTCAGATGCAGTTGCATTTAACGACAGAATTGAAGACATAGAAGTCGATATTGCTGTGATGTACAACGAAAGTTATGTTGAAAAAACACTTTCATTTGTCAATAATATTAGAACCATCGATGGTGGAACGCATGAAGCAGGGTTTAAAGCAGGTTTAACTCGAAGTATTGTTAAATATCTCAATGCCAATGCCGCTGCAAGAGAAAAAGACACTAAAATTACAGGTGATGACGTACGAGAAGGTTTGGTGGCAATTATTTCGGTAAAAGTTCCTGAACCTCAATTTGAAGGACAAACCAAAGGTAAATTGGGAAGTTCTTATGTCAAACCAATTTGTCAAAAATTAACTTCTGATCAACTTGATAAATATTTTGAAGAAAATCCTACTCAAGCTAAAGCCATTATGGAAAAAGCATTGATGGCAGCAAGGGGTAGAGAAGCTGCTAAAAAAGCACGTGATTTGACTCGTAAAAAAGATGCTATGAGCGTGGGAACATTGCCAGGTAAATTAGCCGATTGTCAAAGTAAAGACCCAGCTATTCGAGAGTTGTATCTGGTGGAAGGGGATTCTGCGGGAGGTTCTGCAAAACAAGGGCGAGACCGAGTTTATCAAGCGATTTTACCTTTAAAAGGGAAAATTCTTAACGTTGAAAAATCACGATTGGATAAAATTTTAAAATCAGACGAAATCCGAAATATGATTACAGCATTGGGTTGTGGAATTGGTGAAGATTTTGATGATGAAAAAATCAGATACCACAAAATCATTATCATGACCGATGCCGACGTCGATGGAAGCCATATTCAAACACTTTTATTGACATTTTTCTTCAGATTTTTGCGACCGGTTATTGAAAAAGGGTATTTATATATTGCACAACCACCGTTGTACCGATATAAAAAAGGTAAAAATGAAACTTACTTAAAAGACGATATGGCACTTTCAAGTTTCTTAATCGAAAATGGTTTAGAATCTTTTACCTTTGAA
>JBAYZM010000141.1:0-6568 GCA_041672515.1 Arcobacteraceae bacterium | reverse complement strand
ACTCATTGGGGTAGAAAAAATCACCTCTTTTTTAAAAAAAGAGACCCAACATTTTCAAATCAATGACGAAGTTGATATTCTTCTTTTTGCCAAAACACCTATGGGATTTAAAGTCGTTGTCAATAATAACTACGAAGGAATGATTTTTCACAATGAGATTTTTGAAAAAGTTAAAGTAGGCGACAAGAAAAAAGCATTTATTAAATTGGTGCGTGAAGATGGAAAACTTGATATTGCATTGCAAAAAGTCGGCTCAAAAGGCGATGATGAAGCAGTAAATAAAGTGTTTGCACTATTAGAAAAAAATTCAGGTTTTTTACCGTACACTTCTAAAAGCGATGCCGATGTGATTACAAAAATCTTTGGACTAAGCAAAAAAAACTTTAAAGCAGTATTGACAAAACTCATTTCACAAGATAAAATTGAAAACACCCAAAACGGCATTAAACTTAAAAAATAGTGGCGTTTTTGAGTACTTTTTTAAATTAAGATAATTTTTATCCTAATTTAATATAATTCGTAACTTAAATTTTAAAAACAAGGAAATAATATGGCAACAACAAAACTAAAAGGTAATTTAGTCAACTTATCAGGAACTGAAATCAATGTAGGTGATAAAGCACCTGTGGTTAAAGTCGTAGCAAAAGATTTATCAGAAGTACAAATTGGTGGAGAGCAAGGTAAAGCACAAATTATTGTAGTAGTACCATCTTTAGACACGCCTGTATGTGCTGCAGAAACAAGAAAATTCAATGTTGAAGCTGCTAAAGTTGAAAATGCTGAAGTTGTTGTAGTTTCTATGGACTTACCATTTGCAATGGGAAGATTTTGTACAACTGAAGGAATTGAAAACTTAAAAGTTGGTTCAGACTTTAGAAACAAAGATTTCGCAAAAGCATACGGTGTTTTAATTGCTGATGGACCATTAGCAGGTGTTACTTGTAGAGCAATTTTTGTTATCAATGCAAGTGGTGTGGTAACATACAAAGACATTTGTGGAGAGATTACTGAAGAGCCAAATTATGATGGTGCTTTAGGTGCAATTAAAGATGCCACGTCAACTTCTTGTTGTGGAACTTGTCATTAATCAAGGTTTTAATGACCATATAGCGTTATAATTACGCTATTACTAAAGGGCTACCAAGCATTTGGTAGCCCTTTTTTTATAGGAGAAAACTATGTTCAAAAATTGGTATGAAAAATTTTCAGCCCAACCTCACCAACCCTTTTTTGCCAATGGAATCATTTTGTTTATGGCATTTATGGGCTTACTTTTTTTATCGTATTCCAATGTAATTTCAGTGCATACTTCGGTTATGACTTTTCATGCGTATGCGTTTATTTTTGTTTTATTTATTCAGTTCTTTTTAGGATTCTTATTTGTGGTTTTTCCACGGTTTTTAATTCAAGCCAATATTGAACCCAAAGTCTATATGCAACAATTTTTTCTTTATTTTATAGGTTCGTATATTTTTCTCATAGCCCTTTTTTTATCTTCAAATCTCTATTTTATTGGATTACTTTTGGTTTTTATTGCCCAAATTTTAAGCTTCAAAACGCTTTATGCCATTTATAAGAATTCCATTGTAAAAGACAAATACGATACCAAATGGGTGTTAATCGGATTTGCAACAGGTTTAATTGCCCATGCCATTTTTTTAATTTCGCTTTTGGATTTGAGCCATTCAAACTTTTTACAACAATTTGCCATTCATGCAGGATTTTATCTCTTTTTATTCATTATAATTTTTGCCATTTCCCAACGTATGATTCCCTTTTTTACTTCCATGAAAGTAGCAGGTTACAATATTAATAAATCAAAAAACTTAATGGAAAAAGTGTATGGTTTGTTGCTGTTAAAACTTTTTTTACTGACTATTGGTGAACCCAAACTTTACTTTTTAGCCGATATTCCATTGTTTTTGTTTTTTGCGTATGAATTGTATAAATGGAAATTGCCAGTGTTTAAAACCAGTGCCATTATGTGGGTGTTATTTATATCACTTTACTGGATTCCTTTGGGTTTTTTGATTGCATCACTTGAATCCCTTAGCGCCATTTTTAATTGGGGTATCGTATTTGAAAAAGCCTCTTTACACACTTTTGCTGTAGGATATTTTTTAACCGTACTCATTGGTTTTGGAACACGAGTTGTTTTAGGACACTCTGGGCAAACGCCTCATGCCGATAAAATTGCCGTTGCGATGTTTATTTTTGTTCAATTGGTTGTATTGGTTCGATTGTTTGCCAGTTTCTCTTTAAATTTCAGTTTGGATTATATTTTCTGGATTAATCACAGTGCATTACTTTTAGTCTTAGCCCTTTTAGCATGGAGTGTAAAATATTTGCATATTTTAATCAAAGGATTTAAACCCAATCACTAAGTAGCTTGTGCTGATGAAGTAAGAATGATGACTTATTTCATCAATTATACCAATAACAATCACTTGAACTTTGGAGCGTTTACACAAAACATAAAGCTTTTAGAGGTTCATGTTTGTGAGGTATTAAAAAAAAGATTAGCTCTCCATATATATTAAAGTTCAATATTTACAGGATGAACTTTTAAACTTCCATCAATCCACTGCTTAATTGGATTTTCTATTACACATATCTCAGCATTATCTTTCCCTGCTCCAAGAACAATATAAATTTTAAATTTTTCTCCATTATTTTGTTCATATAGTTCTCTAGCCCATTTCCATTGAATACCTGAGACTTCTATCGTTGATGGAGAAAAAGATACTTTTGATTTAACCTCTATATATTCTATTTCAACATCATTTTCTAAAACTACAAAATCATATCCTACACCAATGAAATCATTTTGATTTAACCATTTGATAGTGATATTGGATTGATTTTTATATTGTTGTTGTAAATAATTATTTACAAACTCTTCTCCCCAATCTCCTATATCTTTTCTATTTTCAACATTATTGTAGTTTGTATAACTTGTTTTAAAACTATCTCTTACATAGGCTACTGGTTTTTGGTATGATAAATCTGTCTTTGTATTATAGAAATTATTACCATAGTGTTGTATGTTAATATTGTTTATATCACTTGCTTTAGTATCAAATGACCAGACATCATCAGAAGAAAAATTTTCCTTATTTTCTTTTTTTTGAGTATCTTTCCATTTTTTAAACTCTTCAAACTCACTTTTATCAACAATTTTACAATCCAATTCCTCTTCAATTTGTTGGATTTTATTTGGTTTGAATTTTATATCAATAAGTAAATATTCTTTTATGGTATCTGGATAAGTATATCTTGAATCAAGTTCTTGGAAGATTAGTTCGGATGGCTTAAGAAATCCACTCTCTTTTTTTGATTTTAACCATGATGTATCTTTTAAAGAAATTTTTAAATATTGAATAGTTTGAGTGGAGTATCTCATAGATTCTTCATCTTTTGTTATATAGAAATTTGTAAGATGTTTTATAAAATAATCCCAAAGCATAACTGAACTAGCAAATGAGATGTTTTCTAAATTAGATTTCAATCCATCAATATATGGAGCATGACTTAAAAATCTTGGCTTTGTATTAATACCTATTGATTCTAAAAACACTTTTGCATTATCATTATTAATACTTGAATGAATAAATTTAATATCACTACTTGCACTAAACCATTCTTGTAACTCTTTGGTTTCCAAGTAGATAAATTGTGCTTGATAAAAAACATCATTAATACATTTTACCAAGAACTTATCTTGGCATAGATTTTCTATTTGTGCTTTATCTGTTTGATTTGCATTATTATAAATATCTACAATAAAGTTAAAATCTTCCATATACTCCTCACAAGACATTTTAGGAGTAGAAAGATATTTGGGCAGGATAAACTCTTTTAGTTCAGCTATTTTGTTTGGTTTAATAATTTTATATTTTTCTATAAACTCTTTTAATATAGGATTATCTGTAAACAAAGTATGTAATGTTTTAAATTTCGAAGTCTTTTCAGTTGGTAAATAAACTTGTGGTTTGTCTTCATGAATATTTTTATAAAGTGAAACAAAACTAGCATCTGAAAGTTTCATAATAGGCTTTATTGCTAAATAGTGTTTATTAAAGTTTTGGATTGCCAAGAAATTATAAAATAATATTAGCCAGTCATTATCTTTTTGTTTTAAATCTTCATTGGTAAGTTTTAATAGGAATTCATCATTACTAAAAATTGGAATACCTAAAATACCGTTTAGATATCTTGTAAATTCATTCCCATATTTATACATAAAGAAATATTCTTTAGCAGTATATTTCTTTATATCATTTTCTAAGAATTTTATGAGTTCATCATTATATGCCAATATTAAATCTGTGGACTTACAATATATTCCATGTGAAGTTGGAAGAAGTTCATAATCTCTAAATGATTTTATTAATTCATTAAATATTGCCATATATAAAACATGACTGTAATATTTTGTATTCATAATCATATTTTCAAGAAAATCAATATTGTAAAGATTTTCCTCTTTTAAGATTAAAAAACTTTCTCCAACTAGCTTTGATAATCCTGCTGTGATAATTTGATTGTCTTCATCTTCAAATGGGATATTTTCTCTGTTTGGTGTGGTTTTATATGGAGCTTGAAGTAAAAATTTATAGTATGTATTTACTTTTGTTGGAAAAAATACACTGAGTAAACTATTTTCTATAGGAACAATCTTTCCTTTTTGCATGGTATATGCAATACTAAGAGTTAAATTTTTATTGTCAATTTGAATAGTTTTATCAATTTTGATATAGCTTTTTGTTTCACTTGTTTCATTGTTGGTTGTAATGATATCAATATATTGACAGTTATCTGAACTTCTTTGTTCTTTTTTTAAAGAACCTTTTTGATTTACAAAACTCCACTGTATTATCTGAATATTTTTTAAAAATAATAAGCTTTCAGATTCTAATTTTACAAGCTTATCTTTTATAATTTCAAAAGCTTTTTGAGAATTAATTTTTTGAGAATTAAAAGGTAATTCTATAGCTGTAAGATTGTGTTCTAACTGTATTTTAGAAATCTCTTGCGGAATAATATAATCTTGAATCTCAAAACTTAATTCTCCTGAATAAATTCTTGGTGTATGCGTAAGAGCAAATACTGATTTAAATCCTGCACCAAATTTACCTATTTTATTTAAATCATCTTTTTTTGTGGAAAATCCTATCGTAGTTATTGCATCAACATCGTTTTTATTAAAAAGTTTACCATTATGAGTAATCAATAAACTATTTTCTTGTAACTCAAAATTAATAAATGAAGCTTCACTGTCTTCAGCATTTTGTAAAAGTTCATAGATGAAGTGAGATATATCAGAATACAAGTTTGCAATAATCTCACTTGCATTATAGTTGTTGTCTTTCATTTGATTAACAAGTTGTTGCCGTTTAAGGTATAGTTCTTTTATCATTTATAATTTCCTAATTTTATTACTTTAAAAATTTTGTTATTCTATTTCATTTTTTATTTGTAACATAATATCCAATAGACAATAAGAGATAATTGTTTTATAAAAAAGATATTTGAAATATGCAATTTAGGAAAGTTGAATTTAGAGTATATGTTGTTTAAATTAATCCCAACATAATCATAATTTGTGCATCAACCTGTCTTATCTCTTCATCGCTTAGCGTGGTGAGTTTTTCATTGATGATTCTTTGATTATCTATCGTTCTAATTTGGTCACACAATATTTCACTTGAAACTTCAAGCTTATCTCTTTTTTGTATTCTGAAACGCAAAGGATAACTTTCATCAATAAGATGAGTACTTAAAGGCAAAATGGTTGTAGTCGGATGTGCGATTTCATTTAATAAATTGGTTTGGTAAATAAGAACAGGGCGAAGTTTACCGACTTCATTTCCTTTTTTAGGGTTAAGTTTTGCCAGATAAATTTCACCTTTTTTAAACATGGTCTAATCCATCATCAAGTGTATTATCAAACTCGTTGGTTATTTGAATTGACTCATGACGAACTTTTAAAGAGGCTTTTTTTATTTGTTCTTTAAGTTGCTCTTTTTCAAGTGTTTCTTTGTAGTTAATAACTGCATTTCGAATCAGATTACTTCTTGATGTTCCCAATTTTGATACGAGTTCGTTGAGTGTTGTAAAAAAATTGTCATCGGCTTTAAGTGTAATAGTATGCATTTTAACTCCTTTTATGTATTATATAAATATTACTCTTTGTATTACTTTAATAATATTTCAGCATAATCAATAATTGACTCATTTTAATCAAAGGATTTAAACCCAATCACTAAAGTTTTTTTTTACACTTTTTGACTATACTTTGGGTATAAAAGTGTAAAGGATTTGCCATGAACCGTTTAAAACCAAGCGATATCACCCCTGAAGAATTTTTTGTTAACCGAAGAAAGTTTTTAAAACTTGGAGCTGCAAGTTTGGTTGCTAATGTGGCTTTGCTGGAATTACTTGCCAAAGAGAATTTGCCTGTTTCAAACTTATTGTACAGCAAAGATGGCAATCCCAATAATTTAACACTTAACAGTTTTGAACAAATCACTTCTTATAATAATTTTTATGAATTTACTACGTCAAA
>JBAYZM010000140.1:0-6600 GCA_041672515.1 Arcobacteraceae bacterium | reverse complement strand
AATATCATCATAACTTTTTTTCTTTTTACCTGTGAGGGGTAATTCAGTATCTTTTTTTACTTGAGAAATTTTCATAATTCTTGTTGCATTTTTTATTTGGGAATAATAATCAACAGCCACCCTTCTTCTAATGCTTGTTAAGAAGTAGTCACCTACAAAATGACCTAAAAATTCTTCAAATGCCTTTATTTGGATCAAAGAGCTTTTTTCTACTAAAATTGTACATCCTCTTATTTTATCACTTCTTTTTGCATCATAAATATTTGAAATTGAAATATGAATAAAATCTGTCAAAACTTCTTTTTTAACATTAATATCAATTCTTTTAAAGGATAACCTTTCTTTTTCCCTTTTGTAGTTTGATGCATCTTCATTGTCTTTTCCAAAAAGTATAACATCAGAAAAGGTGCCCTTCTTAATTTCTTTAATGTAAAATAGACCTTTACCCGTTGAAGCTTGATACCCATTTTTAATAGCGTCTTGAAACTTTTTAATTAACGTATCCCTATTTAATTCTTTCTCATTTTCAAAAAATAGTTCATAAACTTTTACATAATTTTCGTTTTTCATTTAATTCCTTTTTATAGTTTAAAAATTATATGAAAAAACAACTTATACTTTCTAGTAACATTTCATTTACAAATAATTAACATTTCATTAGCCGTTTTACATATTTAAGTTTCAAATATTTATAAAAAATTACTCTTTAACTTAAACCATACTTAAAATAGTGGCAAAAGGCATATAGTCTTCCTTTTTTAAAGGAAAAAAAATAAACAATTTGTGAACTCAAAGCCCATAACTCTTGACATTTAATACTAAAAAGGTTATAATCCGCGACCATAAAAATGGTTAGAGTGCGTAACGTCGTACATTTAACGAGTTCTTTAAAGGAAAAAAATGGAAAAAATTAGATTAAAGCTAAAAGCTTATGATCACAGAGTTTTAGACAGAAGTGTTGCTTCAATTGTTGAAGCTGTTAAAAGAACCGGTGCTGAGTTGAGAGGTCCAATCCCTTTACCAACAAAAATCAGAAGATACACCGTTCTTAAAGGTCCTCACGTAAACAAAGATTCAAGAGAACAATTTGAAATCCGAGTTCACAACAGAATGATTGATATTATTTCTGCAACTCCTGAGACAGTCGATTCATTAATGAAATTAGACTTAGCTCCAGAAGTAGACGTAGAAGTTAGATCAATGGGTCAAGAATAAAAAGAAAGGTAATATAGATGGAATTCATAGTTGAAAAAATCGGTATGAGCAGAACTGTTTCAGTACCAAGTGTTCCTGTTACACTTCTAAAAGTTCTTGATGCGAAAGTATGTGAGATCACTGAAAACGGTAAAGCTATTGTTGCGTACAGCAAGGGCAAAAAATTCAACAAAGCTGTTGAAGGTCAACAAAAAAAGTTCAGTTTAAGTAAAGAGTTTAACAGATTTGCAACACTTGAAGTAGCAAATTCTGAAGCAGGAGACTTAGATGTATCAGGTTTATCTGAAGCGGCTGTTTTAAAATCAACGTTTAAAACAAAAGGTAGAGGATTTACAGGTGCGGTAAAACGATGGAATTTTGCAGGTGGTAGAGCATCACATGGTCACAGAATGGGTAGACGAGTAGGTTCTATTGGTAACTGTGAGTGGCCAGGTCGAGTTCAACCAGGTAAAAAAATGCCAGGACAATATGGAAATACAAATGTATCTGTTAAAAATGAAGTAATTTCATTTGACGCTGAAACTGGAATTTTAGTATTAAAAGGTTCTGTTTCTGGACCAAATGGTGCATTAGGAAAAGTAAAGGTTGCTAAATGAGTAAAGCAGTATTATTAAACGAAAAATTTCAAAATAGCGGTGAACTAGCGTTACCAGCAAGTTATGACGAGATCAACTCTCACAACTTATATTTATATGTTAAATCATATTTATCTGCACTTAGAGCAAATACTGCAAGAGCTAAAACTCGAGCAGAAGTAAGCGGAGGTGGTAAAAAACCTAAAGCCCAAAAAGGTTCTGGTGGAGCTAGATGGGGTTCTAAACGATCACCACTATTTGTTGGCGGTGGACAAGCGTTCGGACCAACAAAAAGAAATTACATTCAAAAAGTCAATAAAAAGCAAAAAGCGTTAGCATTATCATATGCTATCAATGCTCAAGCTAACAATGGTTCACTTTTTGTAGTTGATTCAATCAAAGTTGAATCGGGTAAAACTAAAGATGCAGTTGCAATTTTAAATACAATTAACAAAAGAGACACTTTAATCGTTGTTGATACAATTGATGAAAGAACATATCTTGCGTTTAGAAACAAGAAAAATTGTTATATGATAGAAAAACAAGAGGTTAATGCTTACTTAATTTCTTCATATCATTCAGTACTTATTGAAAAATCTGTGCTTGATGCATTAACTAAAGAGGCGTAAAAATGGCTGATATTACAGATATTAAAGCAATATTATATACAGAAAAAACAATTGAGCTTCAAGAAAGTGGAGTTATTGTTGTTCAAACCAGTTCAAGAATGACTAAGAATGGTTTGAAAGATGTTTTTAAAGAGTATTTTGGTGTTACTCCATCAAAAGTAAACTCTTTAAGACAAAGTGGTAAAGTTAAACGATTTAAAGGTAAGCCTGGAAAAAGAGCTGATTTTAAAAAGTTTTATGTAACATTACCAGAGGGCGCTGAAATAGCGAACCTTTCAGCTTAAGGAGATTATGAATGGCAATTAAAAAATTTAGACCAATAACTCCTGCTAGAAGATTCATGTCTGTTATGGATACTTCTGATATTACTTCTAAACCAACTGTTAAATCTTTACTTGTAAGAGTAAAAGCAGCAGCAGGAAGAAATAATAACGGTAGAATTACTTCTAGACACAAAGAAGCAGGTGCTAAAAAATTATATAGAATTATTGATTTCAAACGAAATAAATATGGTGTTGAGGGAACTGTTTCTACTGTAGAATATGACCCATACAGAAACTGTAGAATTTGTTTAGTTACTTATTTAGATGGTGACAAAAGATATATTTTACAACCTACTGGTTTAAAAGTTGGTGATAAAGTTTGCGCTGCAGAGTCTGGTTTAGATATTTTACCAGGAAATGCAATGAGACTTATTAGTATCCCTGTGGGTACTATGGTTCACAACATTGAAATGAAACCAGGTAAAGGTGGACAAATAGCTAGAAGTGCTGGTGGATACGCTCAAATCATGGGTAGAGAAGACAAATATGTAATTATGAGACTTCCTTCAGGTGAGATGAGAAAAATCCTTGGTGTTTGTATGGCAACAATCGGTGTGGTAGGAAATGAAGATTTCTCAAACATGGTAATAGGTAAAGCGGGTAGAACAAGACATCTTGGTATTCGACCACAAACACGAGGTAGTGCAATGAACCCAATCGACCACCCACATGGTGGAGGTGAAGGTAAAACTAACTCAGGACGACATCCAGTTACTCCATGGGGTATGCCAACTAAAGGTTACAAAACTAGAAAGAAAAAATCTAGTGACAAATTAATCATTTCAAGAAGAAAGAAGTAAGGGTTTAAGATGGCAAGATCAATAAAAAAAGGTCCATTCGTAGACAACCACCTAATGAAAAAAGTTATCAAAGCTAACGAAGCTAGCGATAAAAAACCAATCAAAACATGGTCAAGACGTTCAACTGTTTTACCAGATATGATTGGGTTAACTTTTACTGTTCATAATGGTAGAAATTTTGTTCCTGTAAATATTACAGAAAACCATGTTGGATATAAATTAGGTGAATTCGCACCAACTAGAACTTTTAAGGGACACAAAGGTTCTGTTCAGAAGAAGGTAGGATAAGATGGGTAAAGCAATATTAAGATTTATTAGACTTTCTCCGATTAAAGCAAGATTAATTGCTAAGGAAGTTCAAGGTATGAACGCTGAGTATGCTATCGCATCTTTAGAATTCACTCCAAACAAAGCGGCTGGGATTATCTCAAAAGTTATCGCATCTGCAGTAGCTAATGCAGGTTTAGAGCCTCAAGATGCTATTATTACTAGTGCAAGAGTAGATAAAGGACCAGTTCTTAAAAGATTTACTCCACGAGCTAGAGGTTCTGCTTCACCAAAGCATAAGCCAACAGCACACATTATGATTGAAGTTGCAGCGGCATCTAAAGGAGATAAGTAATGGGTCAAAAAGTTAATCCAATAGGTTTACGATTAGGTATCAACAGAAACTGGGAATCAAGATGGTTTCCAAACTTCAACAAAATGCCTGCTAATGTAGCTGAAGATGACAAAATCAGAAAGTTCGTTAAAAAAGAATTATACTATGCTGGTATCGCTCAAACAGTTATTGAAAGAACTGCAAAAAAAGTAAGAATCACTGTAGTAGCTGCTCGACCTGGTATTATTATCGGTAAAAAAGGTGCAGACGTTGAAAAACTAAAAGACAGTTTAACAAAGTTAGTTGGAAAAGAAGTTGCGGTTAACATCAAAGAAGAGAGAAAACCACAATTATCTGGACAATTATCTGCTGAAAACGTTGCTCAACAATTAGAGAGACGAGTTGCGTTTAGAAGAGCTATGAAAAGAGTTATGCAAAACGCACTTAAAGGTGGAGCAAAAGGTATTAAGGTTTCTGTTTCTGGACGACTTGGTGGAGCTGAAATGGCTAGAACTGAGTGGTACTTAGAAGGTAGAGTTCCTTTACATACATTGAGAGCAAGAATCGATTACGGTTTTGCTGAAGCTCATACTACGTATGGTTGTATTGGTATTAAAGTTTGGATTTTCAAAGGTGAAGTACTTTCTAAAGGTATTCCAACTGAGAAAGCTGAAGCTGCTAAACCAAAAAGAAGACCTACAAAGAAAAGAGGTAAATAATTATGTTAATGCCTAAAAGAACTAAATACAGAAAACAAATGAAGGGTAGAAATAGAGGTAAAGCGTCAAGCGGAAACTCTCTTGCATACGGGGATTTTGGAATTAAAGCTTTAGAACATGGAAGAATTGACTCTCGACAAATTGAAGCCGCAAGGGTTGCAATGACTCGAAAAGTAAAAAGACAAGCTAAAGTTTGGATTATGGTATTCCCAGACAAACCTTTAACTGCTAAACCATTAGAAACAAGAATGGGAAAAGGTAAAGGTTCAGTTGATAAATGGGTTATGAATATCAAGCCAGGTAGAATTTGTTTTGAGATGGCTGGTGTTGGTGAAGAGCTTTCAAGAGAAGCATTAACACTTGCTATGCATAAACTTCCATTTAAAACTAAAATTGTAACAAAAGATAGTGAAAATGAAATATACTGATATTAATACAAAAAGCTTACAAGAGCTAAACGAAATGTTAAAAGAGAAAAAGGTGCTTCTTTTTGAATTAAAAGCTAAGCTAAAAACAATGCAGTTGACTAATACATCTGAATTAAGAGTGGTAAAAAAAGATATCGCAAGAATTCAAACAGCTATTACTGCAGCAAAAGCTAACTAAGGATCTAAGATATGAGTACGCATAAAAGAGAGATTCAAGGTGTAGTGGTAAAAAGATCAGGTGATAAAACAGTTTCAGTTTTAGTTACAAGACAAGTTTTACACCCGAAATACCATAAGACTGTAAAAAGATTTAAAAAATATTTAATTCACGATGAAAAAAATGAGTTAAATGAAGGTGATACGGTTGTTGCTATTGAGTGTCGACCACTTTCTAAAACTAAATCTTTTAGATTAAAGACAATTGTAGCTACAGGAGTTAAATAATGATTCAAAGTTTTACAAGATTAAATGTAGCTGATAACACTGGTGCAAAAGAGATCATGTGTATTAAAGTACTTGGTGGGTCTAAAAGAAGATATGCATCAGTTGGTGATGTTATAGTTGCTTCAGTTAAAAAAGCTATTCCAACGGGTAAAATCAAAAAAGGTCAAGTTGTAAAAGCGGTTGTTGTTAGAACGCATAAAGAAATCCACAGAGAAAATGGATCTTTAATTCGATTTGATGACAATGCAGCAGTTATCCTTGATGCAAAAAGAGAACCAGTAGGAACAAGAATTTTTGGACCTGTGGCAAGAGAAGTTCGATATAAAAACTTCATGAAAATTGTTTCACTTGCTCCGGAGGTATTATAATTATGGCAGTTAAATTAAAAATTAAAAAAGGTGATACTGTAAAAATTATCACAGGTGACGATAAAGGTAAAACTGGAGAAGTTTTAGCTGTTCTTCCTTCAAAAGGTAAAGTTATTGTTTCAGGGTGTAAAGTGGCTAAAAAAACTGTTAAACCCGATCAAGACAAAAACCCAAATGGTGGTTTTGTAAACAAAGAGATGCCAATTGATATCTCAAATGTAGCAAAAGTAGAAGGTGAATAAGATGGCAGCTAGATTATACGAAAGATATAAAGCAGAAATCAAACCTGCTTTAGAAGCGGAATTCCCAAAAAACAAAATGTTAACAGCTAAGTTAGAAAAAGTTGTTATCTCTGTTGGTGCGGGTGAAGCGATGAAAGATACGAAATTGATGCAAAACATTCAAGATACTATCTCTTTAATTTCAGGACAAAAAGCAATTCAAATTATTGCTAAAAAATCGGTTGCTGGATTTAAAGTAAGAGAAGGGATGCCTGTT
>JBAYZM010000139.1:0-6605 GCA_041672515.1 Arcobacteraceae bacterium | reverse complement strand
TGGAAGTATCAAAAGAGGTTCACATTTGTGCAACGGTAACCAATGGTGGAAAAGAGTCTTTGGGTTTAAAAATAGGGGACAGTGTCGGTGCAATTATTAAAGCATCTTCAATTATTTTAAGCAAAACATTGTTAAAAGCAACGGCTCGAAATAACATCAAAGGAACAGTAACTGAAGTGATTAAAGGTGCTGTAAACAGTGAAGTCAAAATTGCTGTTGGAAGCACGGCACTTTGTGCGATTGTTACCAATGACGCTGTTGATGACCTTGCCATTAAAACAAACGACACCGTGTATGCTATTTTCAAAGCATCCAGTGTTATTTTAGTCGCATAATAAAAGGATTTATCTTTGGATAAATCCTCTCAAAAGGAAACCCCATGTTTAATTTAACCAATAAAGAATTAGAAGAGTATATCCACGACGATATTCCCTATTTTGATATCACCACCTCTTTGCAAAATGAAAAAAATAGGCAAGCCAAACTCTCTATTTTTACTCGAGAAGATATAATGGTTTCGTGCAGTGAAGAGGCAAAAAGAGTGGCTGAACTGTTAAATTGCCATGTTCAAAAATATGTGCCATCTAAAACAAGCAGTAAAAAAGGCGAGAGCATTTTGGAGTTTACAGGAGCGTATGAAGATGTCCATAAAGCGTGGAGAGTGTGCCAAATTCTTTTGGAATACAGTTGTAAAATTGCCACGTATACGCACGACATGAATCAAAAAATCAAAGCCATCAATCCTTCTTGCGAACTTTTAGCCACACGAAAAACCTTTCCTTTTGCAAAGCGATTTTGTATTAAATCCATTTTAAATGGCGGAGCCTTTCCTCACCGTTTGGGTTTAAGTGAAAGCATACTTTTTTTTGAAAATCATCGGATTTTATATGAGACCAATAAAGATTTTTATAAAGCCATTTACGATTTTAAAATAAAAGTTCCTGAAAAAAAGATTGTGGTGGAGTCATCTACTTTAGAAGATATGAAACAGCTTATGGAATACGGTGTCGATGTCATACAAATCGATAAAGCCTCACTGGAGGTCATCGCCCAAGCCGTTGAACACAAAAACCGATATGTATATGAGAGTGTCAAACTCCTAGCAACGGGAGGAATCCATCTTAACAACGTAGAAGCCTTTGCAAAAACCAAAGTTGATGGAATAGTGACAAGTTCTTTATATAACGCAGGCAGTGCAAATCTTGGCAGCACCATGACCCTTATTTGAGTGTAAAACATGGAACCTTATATTTTACCCATCATTTTAGCTGTTTACGTGGGTGGCATTGTTCTTTATCATTGGATAAAAAATAGGAAGCTAAAGTAAAACTCTTTAAACCATCCTTGACAATAAGGATGAAAATGTATATAATTGTCCTTATTGAAAAGGACAAAGCATGAAAGAGATTTTTAAAAAACTTATCACTGACTTTATAGAAAAAGATATTAAAAATATACAAAAACGCGAGTATGCTATACCGCTTGAGTCAAAAAAAATCATATCGCTTATAGGCGTAAGAAGAAGCGGTAAAAGCTCGCTTCTTTTTGATACGATTAACCAACTAAGAAAAATACAACCCAAAGAAAATATTATTTATATCAACCTTGAAGATGACAGACTCTATCCTTTAAAACTCGCATCGCTTGATACTGTCCTAGAAGCGTATTATGAACTTTATCCCCATAAAAAAGATGAAAAAATCTATCTCTTTTTAGATGAGGTACAAGTCGTAGAGAACTGGGAATTGTATATACGAAGAGTGTATGATACGGAAAATATTCAAATCTATATTACAGGGTCAAGTGCCAAACTACTTTCAACCGAAATAGCTACAAGTTTGAGAGGAAGAACGCTTACTTATGAAATATTCCCCTTTTCATTTAAAGAGTATTTAGAATATAAAAATATTAATATCAATCTGTACTCCTCAAAATCTTTAAGTTTTATAAACAATGAACTCGAAAACTACCTTTTTGATGGGGGATTTGCTGAAACCATTGGAGAAGATAAATCTATTTCAAGAAAAATTTTAAGCGATTACCTTGAACTCATTGTCTATAAAGATATTGTGGACAGATATAACATCAGCAACAGAAGTTTGCTCAAAAGTTTAAACAAGTACTGTTTTACCAATATGGCAACGCTGGTAAGTTTTACAAAGCTTTATAATGAGTTTAAATCGCAAGGGTTTAAAATAGGAAAAGATACCATTTTTAACTATTTATCCCATCTTGAAGATGCCTATGCCATTTTTACTTTGCCCATATACAGAAACTCTGTAAAAGAAGAACAAAGAAACCCTAAAAAAGTCTATGCAATAGACAATGGATTTAAAAAGATTTATGACTATGCCATGGGTGAAGATAAAAGTAAACTCTACGAAAACATCGTTTTTTTACATCTAAGACGACAAACCAAAGATTTGTACTATTTTAAACAAAATCAAGAAGTCGATTTTTACGCAAGAATTGAAGCAAAAGAGTATCTTATCAATGTGAGTTATATCATAGAGGATGAAAAGACAAGAAAAAGAGAGCTTGATGGTTTACTTGAAGCCATGACGTATTTTAAATTAAGTGAAGCCTATTTGATTACCAAAGATGAAGAGAGTGTTGTAAAAATAGAGAATAAAACAATATTTATAAAACCGCTTTATAAATATCTACTTGAGGATTAAAACATGGAACTGGTTTATTTGTGGGTTGAAGAGTATAAAAATATTAAGAAGCAGGGGTTTAATTTTTCTCCTAGGTTTGAGTGTGAGTTTGATGGTAAGAATTTAACTATTACTAAAAATGAAGATTATGTGAGTATTTTTCCTGAGAATATCAATGTTACTGCTATTGTTGGGGAGAATGGGAGTGGGAAGAGTAGTATATTAGAACTTTTGACCCATTATTTAAGATTAGATATACCAATTATTTCATATAAAACGAAACTATCAGTATTGAATAAAAATTTATCTGAAGAGTTTATTTTAATTTTTTATGATGATTTCCAATATAGAATATTAAACACTACAAATATTCATGTAACTAATAAGTTTGAAAATTTAGCATTATCTACATTAAGTTTTTTTGCAAATGTTGATTTTGGTTTAAATTTATACCAGCACATAATGAATAAAAGTAACAAGTTTTATCAAAATAATAGATTTATTTCTAATCTTATTAATTTTATAAAGAATGAAAATCATTTTTATGAAACAACCTATTTTAAACCAACATCATTATATTTGACAGTTAGCAATAATACAGAAAATAATTTGATTAAGAACATCACAAATCAAATTAATACTGAATATAAAAAAGCAGAAAATCAGCTAAAACATAGACCTGAAGAATTGGCAAAAAAGAATAAAGAAGATATTCAAAAATTAAGTGAGAATCAACAATTATTAAATAGGTTATTTACACATATAGAAAATACTAGTTTATATAAATTTGATAATAAAGATAATATAAATGAAAATGACATGATAGAATTTATTGAATTCTTGAATAAATTTGGTTTAATAGAAATTTACGATAATACAAAATCTTTTTATCACATGGGACATAACCTCGGTTTAAGTTTTAGTCAATTAAGTAGTGGTGAACAAGATAATATAAAATTATTATTAGATGTATACAATTATTTAAAAATTGATAATGAAATTACCAAATTAATTTTTTTAGATGAGCCAAATAATAGTTCACATCCAAATTGGCAAAAAGAATTTATAAAATATTTGGTTGAATTTATAAAAAATTATAGTAATAAAGATACCTATATTTATATGGCAACTCATTCTCCATTTATCCTTTCAGATTTACCAAAAGAAAATGTAATATTCTTAAAAAATGGAAAACAAGATAACCCTGATATAGAACAAACTTTCGGAGCAAATATCCACACTCTACTTTCTCATGGTTTTTTTATGGAAAATGGGCTTATGGGTGAGTTTGCGAAAGGGAAAATTGAAGCAATTAAAAAGTTTTATGAATTGGTCAAAAAATGTGAAAAAGTTATAAAAGAGTCTGCCAAAGTAAAATTAACAATTCAAAATATATATTTTGGATATGAAAAAGACTTTAAACATATTCAATCAATTATAGGTGAGCCATTTTTAAAAACAATTATAAAAAATTATTTAGATGAATTAGATATTTTGTTTTATGGCAAAAATCAATTTTTGGATAATGAAATAAAAAGATTACAAAGTTTAAAAGATGACTAATTTAAACTATTCTAACTATCTAAAAGATAAAGATTTTGATATTGAGAAAAACTATTATGAACTTTTTTATAAAAAAGAAAAAGAATTTGAATCATTAAAAAAAGAGTATCCATACAATGTGATATTTTTCAATGTAGTATTTAAAGATTTGATTTCTAAAAATATTAAAAAACTTATTGAAATAATTGAATCAAGAATATCCACAGAGCTTAAAAAATCTTTCTATTTTGAAGATAGAATAAAATCTATTTTTAATTATGAAGGAAATAATCAACAAAATAAAATCACTCCATTTTTCACAGAAAATTTTACATTTAGAACTTGTTTTTATTGTAACAAAGACTTTATCAATAATTTTGAAGAAAATACTGAAAAATTAGTTTCTACTTTTCAACTTGACCACTTTTATGACAAAGGAACATACCCTTATTTAGGGCTTAGTTTTTATAATCTTATTCCCTCTTGTCCAACTTGTAACTCTTCAAAAGTAAAAGGGGCTAAAAATACATTTGAGCATGATTCAAATATTGGAACATTCCAAAATGAAACTTGTATTGCACCAAATGATAAGAAATTTGATTTTGACAAAAAAGTAAAATTTAAATTGTTATTAGATAAAAATTGTAAACATTTACATATTAAAGATAAAGAAGATATTGATATACCGTTAAAAGAGCAATTTACAGAGCAATATGGCAAATACATAGAAATCTTTAAACTAAATGAACGCTACAAAGCTCATAAAGACATCGTTTTTGAAATGCTACAAAATGCAGAGCTTTACCCTGAAAGTAGGCTCAAAGAGTTACAAGATTTTACGGGTATTCCATTTCAACAAATCAAAAAAGATATTTTTAATTTGATTGATGAAAATGAAGATTTATCTAAAAAACCATTTAGTAAACTTATCGTTGATATGAGTAAAGAGTTAGGATTAATATAACAATATGCAATATTTTCTAATACACACTTTTTTTGATGGTATGATACAAAAGATAAAATGCAAAGGAGTAAAGTGATGAATAAAAATCTTAATATACGAAACTCTACGGCAGAGTTTTTAATATTTACTTCTCAAAATGGTGAAAGCAGTATAGAGGTGAAAGTTCAAGATGAAACTGTATGGCTCACACAAAAACTTATAGCTGAACTCTTTAAAGTTGATGTTTCAACTATTAATGAACATTTGAAAAATATTTATAAAACAAATGAATTGGATGAAAATTCAACTATTGGGAAATTCCCAATAGTTCAAAAAGAGGGAAATAGAAATATTAAAAGAGAAGTAAATTTTTACAACCTCGATGCCATCATCTCCGTAGGGTATAGAGTCAATTCAAAAAAAGCCACCCAATTTAGACAATGGGCTACAAGAGTTTTAAGCCAATTTGCTATTAAAGGGTATGTAATAGATAAAAAAAGGCTTGAAAATGGCTCTTTTTTAGGGAACGAGTATTTTGATGAACTTTTAGAACAAATCAGAGAAATACGGCTCAGCGAAAGAAAGTTTTATCAAAAAATCACCGATATTTATGCCACAAGTATAGACTACAACAAAGATGATGAGCTTACCAAAGAGTTTTTTGCAAAAGTGCAAAACAAACTTCACTATGGAATTCATGGTAAAACAGCACCTGAACTCATACTAAATAGAGCCAATAGTACCAAAGAATATATGGGATTAACCTCATGGAAAAATGCACCCGAGGGTAAAATACTCAAATCAGATGTGGTGATTGCTAAAAATTACCTCACTAAAGAGGAGTTAGAATCCCTTGGAAAAATTGTCAATGCGTATTTGGATTTAGCAGAAGAGCGAACCAAAAGAAATATTCCTATGACAATGGAAGATTGGGCAAAACGATTGGACATTTTTTTAGAATTTGATGATAGGGAAGTTTTAAAAGACAGTGGAAAAGTCACTGCCAAAATTGCTCATGAATTTGCACTTAGTGAATTTGAAAAGTATCGAGTGATTCAAGACAAACTTTATAGAAGTGATTTTGATAAACTAATTGAAGAGCTTTAAAAATTTAATTAAAAAACGAGAAAACCCATGAAAAACAAAATCATCAACCGCTACGACACGACGCCAAACGGGGAAGTTATTATTAAAATTGCTACGCCAAATGTAGAGGATTTGTACGATTATTATGACAAAAAATCGACCTTTTTGAAAAAAGATTTAAGTGAGTCTTTGGTGCAGTATTTGATTCAAAGTGTGGATGAAATAGGCAATCATCCGTTTGTTTTACAGTTTTACTTTGACAATAATAACTTAACAGATTCCACCAAAACAAAAATTCAAAACAGCATTTTTGATTATTTTGACTATATGCAAGAAGTGGAACAAAAGAAGATGAAAGAGCAAATCAAAAACTCCTT
>JBAYZM010000138.1:0-6607 GCA_041672515.1 Arcobacteraceae bacterium | reverse complement strand
ATCAAAGAAAATAATTGATAAAGGCACTTTATAGCGTTTGGTGGATAAAAGGTGTTCTTTAAACATGGCATCAATATGGCTTCGGTTGTAGATTTGGGTGAGCATATCTACTGTGGCAGCTTTATAAAGTTTTTCTTCGGTTAACTTTCTTTTTTGAATCTCTTGTTGTAAACGATAATTGTACAGACCAAAAAGAATCAGACAAATGCTCAAAGGAATTCCGATTTTATAAAGTAAACTGTAGTCGCTGTGTGATGCGTAAAGCACTTGAAAATATTGTTGTTCGATACTTTCTATTTTTTCTTTGTTAAACGTATCAATGGCTTTATTTAAAAGAGCGATTAACTCTTTTTCATTTTGATCTGCCATGTAGCGTAAGTCAAATTTGTATTCAGTGGTTCCTGAAATTTTCAAATTTGAAAAGGAGTTTGCCTTGATGACGTATGTCAGTGTTGGCAAAATGTCAATCACCGCATCTATTTTCCCTTTAGAGAGCAATTCTAAAGCATCTTGCGTATTTGAAACTTCAGTAAAATTGATTTTTGGGTAGCTGTTTCGTATTTTCTCACCAATAATACAATTCTTTACAATCCCCACTTTTTTGTTGTTTAATACAGAGGGTGATGCTATAAAATTTTCATCGTTTCTCGTGGCAATAACAAAAGGATAGGATTTAATGGCGTGTGTAAAAATTTTATCTTTGTCGTGTATAACTTCGTGACTGAGTTGAAGTTTAATAGCATGTTTGGTTTGTGTCAGTTTATCTTCCATGTTTTTTTGGCTTAAAACAGCTTCATATTGAGTATTTAACCCAATTGCTTGAGCTAAATTTTCCCAAATATCAATGGCAATACCTTTGGTTGTGTTGTTTTTTTGGATATAAAAAGGTTCAAACTCTTGGGTGAGGTAGACCACTTTTTCTTTTTCTAAAAACTCTTTCTCTTTGTGTGAAAATACCAAGAGTTTGTTATTGTAAATAAAATCATTGAATGCCATTTTTGTATTTCGAGCAAATCCTAAAATAGAGTATATTTTGGCTATTTCACTGATTTTTTCTTCATCCAATGTTCCTATCATTGTTCCATTGATGTAGGCTAAATCTTTTAAAGAGTAGGCTTCATAGAGTAAAGCATCAAGCGTTTTATTTTGGGTATTGTATTTGTTATAGATTATATTAATCGTTTCACTGATATTATCAAAAGCATATTGCCACCCTTTTAAAGAGGCTTGATAAAAGTTATAAACATCTGTCGGATGAGTAGCTAACTCCTTTTGAGATGTAAAAAGTATGCCATCGTAAAAGTTAAAGCCATAATCCTTTGGATTAAAAATGGTATAGGGAATTCCTTTGACCTCCAAAGAATAGGGTTCATTGGAAATATAAGCCCCTAAAGCATCTGTTTTTTTATTGATTAAGTCATCAAGATTATAAGTGTGATTTTGGAAAGTAATATCATTTAAATTCAGACCGTTACTGACTAACATAGCGTGAATCGCAACGGTACTGATGGCATCATTGGTGAGCATAATATTTTTATGTTTTAAATCATCAATCGTTTTTATGCTGGAACTCTCAAGAGAGAGTAAAATTAAAGGAGAATTTTGAAATATGGCAAAAAGTGCCACAATATTATCGCCTTTCATCTTATCCAATATAATAGAAGAACGTCCCACTGAGTAATCAGAAATTCCATTGACGACATCTTTGGTAATATCAACTTGTTTGTTCATCTCTTTAAAAGTCACATCTAAGCCCAACTCTTTATAGTACCCCTTTTCTTTTGCAATATAGTAGCCTGCAAATTGAAATTGGTGAAGCCACGGAAGTTGCAATGTGACTTTTCTTGGCTCTTTTTGTGCGCTAAGATCGTGTAAAAACAGTTGTAAAATAATAAATATTAGTAGTGTTTTCTTCATGAAATATTGTACAACAAATATCTAAAAAACGCAATTTTATTGATTTACCACTAAAATATCTTCTTTTTGTATCTCCAAATAAATAATTTTATTTTCATTGACAACAAAATGGGTTTCGACATTGGTTTTGATAAAAAAATGCTTGTTTTCAAAAAACTGCAAAGAGAGTTCATAGTAATCACCACAATACGAAATTTTATCAATAATCATTTTAATGGGTGTCTCTTCATTGGTTACTTTTGTATGAGTAACTCGCACAAAAGCTGTTTGCTCTTCTTGTACAACAATACCCAATTTTGAAGCAATCGAAGAAGGCAAAATATTAATATCGCCTAAAAACTTGGCAATGTATAAATTGGCGGGTTGGTTGAAAAGTTCTTGTGGTGTTCCAAATTGAACCAAGGTTTTATTTTGAAGTATGCCGATTTTATCAGAAATACTTAACGCTTCTTTTTTATCATGCGTAACTAAAATAGCACTTAATCCTAAGCTTTTGATAATATCTTTGAGCCAGAGTTTGGTTTTGTCTCTTAAAATTGAATCCAAATTGGAAAAAGGTTCATCGAGCAATAATATTTTTGGATTGTACGCAATGGTTCGTGCAATGGAAACGCGTTGTTGTTGTCCTCCACTTAACTCATGGATTTGTTTGTTTCTGTGTTCCACTAAATCAAACTGCTTAAGCAATTCATCCACACGACGTTGTTTTTCAAGTGCATCAAGATTAAACAGAGCAAAACCAATGTTTTCTTTGACATCCAAATGAGGAAATAGGGCATAATCTTGAAAAATATAGCCAATCTCTTTGTTACATTTTTGACTTCCCGAAAGCTGACACGTTTCATTTAGGAGTATTTCGCCCTCAAATTTCTCTTGCAAAGAAGCGATACTTCGTAAAATGGTACTTTTCCCACTTCCACTGGGACCTAAAATCGTAACAATTTCGCCCTCTTCAACACCAAAAGAGACCTCTTTTAAAATTTCCATATTTCCAAATGAAATACCTAAGTTCTTCACTTTTATTCGTAACATCTTAATCCTTAATCATATTTCTTGCCAAGATAAGTACTGAAATAATTCCCAGACCTACAATAAACATCGCGGGAACACTTGATTCAACGATTTGCGATTGGTTCACAAATTCATGGCTTAAAATTGCCAAAGTATCATAATTAAACGGTCGTAATACAAGCGTGAGTGGCAACTCTTTAATGACTTCAATAAAAACAATAATAAATGAAGCAAAGAGTGAATTCTTTATTAACGGTAAAATGACTTTTCGCAATGTCTGCGTTTGACTGATATTCATCGTTTTACACGCATCATCGTAACTGGTTGGAATTTTGGAAAATCCCGATTCGTAGTTATTAATTGAAATTGCCAAAAATCGTACACTGTATCCAAAAATTAGGGCAATAATACTGCCACTGATAAGAATTTTTAAATCAAAGAAGTTAAAAATATATTTGTCGATTAAGGCAAAAAAACTCAAGATGCCAACCGCAATAACCGCACCTGGAATTGAGTACCCCAATTTGACAATTTGCGTTAACATATCCGAAGATTTATTGGCGGTAATTCGTACATTGTAAACAAAAATAAATGCCAATATCGTAATAAAAAAGGCACTAAAGGTTGCCAGAAAAAGCGTTTGTGTAAGGATTGTTAAAAAATCCTCATCGATGACATTTTCATAGGAGAGAAAAAACCAATAACTCATTTGGGTAAAGGGCAATAAAAATCCCAAGAAAAAAGGAATAAAACAAAGCCCAAAAGCTAAAATGTTGCTCAATCCTTTGAGTTGGATTTTAGAAATTGGTTTAAAATCTTTTCCACTGCTTTTGTATTTTTTATTGATACGTTGCATTTTTTCTAAGAAAATCAATAAAAAGATAAAGAGCATTAAAATACTGGCCAGTTTGGCAGCATCTTCAATACTTCCCATTCCAAACCATGTTCTAAATATTCCTGTTACAAACGTAGAAACACCATAATAATCCATAACACCAAAATCAGAAACCGCTTCCATAACGGCTAAAATGACACCTGCAACAATGGCTGGGCGAGAAATAGGAATAATGACTTTATAAAAAATTTGCCATTGGGACAGACCTAAGGTTTTTGAAGCATCAATAATGGAGGCCGATTCGGCACGTAAATAGGTTTTTGAAATCAAATAGACATACGGATACAAAACCAAAGACATGACAATAATGGCTCCTTGAATGGACATAATGTCAAAAAAAATCACTTCGTTGAGTTTTTTATCCAACACATTTAAAACAAAGGTTGTCACCGTTCCCGTAATATCAAACATACCACCATAAATATACGCCACGATATACGTAGGAATAGCAAAAGGCAAAATTAAAGCGTAGTGAAAAAAGTTTGAAAAAGAAAATTTAAATACTGTCGTAATATATGCGGTTGAAAAACCAATCACAGAAGTTAAAAAAGCAACGCCTACCATAATGTATAATGAGTTGGCAATATAATCAAAAAGAACCGTCTGTTTTAAATGTTCCCAATTATCAGAGTTGCCTAAAAATATATGAGAAAGTATGATAACAGCAGGGATACAAAGGAGCAGCGTTAAAACAACGCTACTCATATTTAATGGATTAAAATTCTTCAAATGACTCTTTTTTTAGTTATTTCCAGTTTGCTTGGTCAAAGATTTTAACAGCAAGTTTATTATTTTCTCCTAAAACATTCATAGAAATCGTATCATCTTCAAATGTTCCCCATGCTTTTACCACGTTACTTGCTTCAACCCCTTTTAATATTGGGTATTCAAAGTTTGCTTCGGCAAAAAGTTTTTGGGCATCTTTTGAAGCTAAGAATTCAATGAATTTAATGGCATTTTCTTTATTGGGAGAGTATTTTGCCACACCAGCACCACTGACGTTGATGTGTGTTCCTCCATTTTGAAATGTGGGAAATAAGATTTTGACTTTTTTTACTGCTTCTGCTTGTGAAACATCTTTGTTATCAACCATTTGCCCAACATAATACGTATTAGCAATAGCAATTTCCCCTACACCATTAGCAATAGCACTGACTTGGTATCGGTCATTTCCTTTTGGTTCATTTGCCATATTAGCAACTACGCCTTTTGCCCATTTTAAGGCATATTCTTCACCATGATGCGCAATAACTGCGGCTAAAAGGGATTGGTTATAAACGTTATTAGAAGATCGAACCATTATTTTACCCTTGAATTTTGGGTCGGCTAAATCTTCATACGTTTTTAACTCATTGGGAATATTTGAACCAATTGGATACAAAGCAACTCGTGCTCGTTTGGTTAAACCAAACCATTGATTGTCTTTATCTCGTAGTTTTTCAGGAATCGTTGTGGTTAAGTATTCAGATTGAATGGCTTGTAATAAACCTTGATCTTTGGCTTGAAATAAACCTCCTGCATCTACAGTAATTAAAACATCTGCGGGCGAGTTTTTACCTTCACTTTGGATTCTTTCAATTAAAGCACTGGCTTCGGCTTTGACCACGTTGACCTTAATACCGGTTTTCTCTTCAAACATTTTAAAGAGTTGTTTGTCGGTATCATAGTGTCGATGAGAATAAATATTGACCTCAGAATTTGCAAAGAGTGAACTGGCTAATAGTATCGCACCAAGCGTTAATTTTTTAAACATTGTACTTCCTTTTTTGATAATAATTATTGTAATGTTAATTAAATAAAACTTTATTTATCCTTAATAGTAAGAATGATTATCATTTGTTTTCTTTTGATTATTTTTAAGATTATGAGTGATATAATTAAAGGTTACATTCAGTTTTGTGATTTAAGTTCAAAATAAGGATAAACAATGAAGGGATTTTCCATTAAAACGAAATTACTTTTTATAGTAATTTGTACCATTATTCTGGTTGCTGTATTAATTGCAGTTAAAGCGATACATTCATTAAATGCATTAACACAAGAAAATATTGTTGCATATAAAAAGAATGCATATGAAACTCAAGAAAAAGAGTTGGATTCTTATGTCAATTTTGCCAAAAAAATTGTTGAAGAGTATCATAAACAAGCCGATATTGAAAAAATCAAACAGAACATTAAAATGGACCTCAAAGGGCAGACCGATTTTTTATTTCACATGCTGAATAATTTATATTCCAAACTCAATGGAAAAATACCAGAAGAGTAGTTGCAAAAAGTCTTACTGGATGCCATTGGTTCCGTCAGATATGGTAAAAACAATGATTACTTTTTTGTCTATGATGAAAAAGCATTTGTACTTAAACATCCTATTAATCCATCGGTTGAAGGCAAACAGTATACCAAACCTCATATTCTTAATTTTATTAATGTAGCCGTTACCCAAGAAGAAGGAATGGTTTCGTATGAACAAGTTGTTCCCAATGAACCTACGCGTGAAAAAGTATCCTATGTTAAATTGTTTAAGCCTTATAAATGGATTATTGGAACAGGAGCCTATTTAGATGATATTACTGTTTCATTAAAACAAAAAGCACTCAAAGAAATAGAGTTAATGCGATTTGGAGAAGCGGGTTCCGGATATTTTTATGCGTATGATTACAGTGGAGTGAATCTCATGCACGCCATTAAACCCGAAGTGGTTGGAAAAAATCTGATTGATTCTAAAAGTAAAAAAGGCGTTTACTTTGTTAAAGAGTTAATTGAGGTTGCTAAAAAAGGGGGAGG
>JBAYZM010000137.1:0-6725 GCA_041672515.1 Arcobacteraceae bacterium | reverse complement strand
AACGATGGAACGGTTCATTTTATTCATCATAGCCGTGGTAAAAATGTTATGGGTGCGGTCAATAAAAATTACCCAGAAATCGCCACATTAAACGATAAAAATATCAATACGTATATGAAACGGTGTGACTCAAGAAAACCAAAACAAGAGTGTTTAAGTCCCTATTTTTTTAGTGCTTATGGGGAAATGAAGAGAAGTTTTTAAAACTGTTTAATCAAACTTTTGGTTTTATTTTCAGCTTCTTGATACTTATACATGAGTTCTTGATATTTCAAATTATAATCAGTGTATAAAAAAGAGTAATCACTTTTTTCATCTTCATCTTTATATTTATCATAACCTCTTTTTGAGCTATTTGAAAAAGCGCTTAAAAAATTAAAAGAGTGAACAGTGGTTAAGATTTTATCCAATTGTTCTTGTGAGATTACATCGGTTGATTTTGTGTTTTGGTTATCGATTTTTGAGCGTATTGATTCTTGTAACAAATCAAATAAATTATCACTGCTTGTTGAGTTTAAGAAGAGACTTTTATCTTTGTATGTGTCACTTAAATAGGAATATCCTACATTAAAAGGTTGTCCTAAAACCGTATTAAACAACGCTTTTGCTAAATATTCATCATTGGTAAAAAGTGTTGCAATTCTCAGATTTTTTGCCATATTTTTATCGTCTTCATTTTTAAATAACGTATCAATTTCTTCTAAAGTGATTCCTTTGATATTTTCAAAGGTTAAAGAATCGGTTTTAACAGGTGTTGTTTCTTGTGGATTTAAAATAAGATTACTTTGAAATGACTCTTCACTGTTTTGTACTTCACTATTTTTAGTGGTGTTTAATGTAGCAAGTATTGAATTGATATTGGATGTAATCATAATGAATCTTTCTTTTAAAATATAGAGTATTTAGAACTGTGTCTAAATGTATAAATTTTTTAGAACAGTATATCAATTTCTAATAATAAATTTAATAAATCAATAACCAAAATAGTCCTCAATATAAAATAAAAGTGATTTTTATACGAAATTTTGCTAAAATCTTATGTCTAAAAGAATTACATATATTTAGGTTGTCGTATATAAAATATACTGTGCAAAGATAGATAATACAGCACTCAGACAAACACTGTGAGCCTGCTTACACTTGAAAAGAGTCAAAACACATGATTGAGCAAGATGAAACACTGACAAACAAAAATCTCTTGGATTTCCATCCTAAATTGCGGCGACGTATCGTAATCATTGTATTTGGTTTGCTTGCCTTTGTCAGTTACGTTGGTTTGGTATCTTTTAATCTTATTCAAGCCAAAGAGCGAGAATTGGAAACAAGTCATGCGCAACAGGCAAGTTTGTCAAAAATCCTTGTTAGTCATGCGGAAGCCACTTTAAAGAAAATTGATACGGCACTTTTATCGGTTCAATTACAACTTTCTGGAAAATCAGAAAAACTTCGACCCGATACCGCTCATATGAACGCCATATTGGCTTCACATCTTGCTTTGATTGGGGAATCCCAAAGTCTGCGTGTAGCCAATGCTCAAGGGCAATTTATTTATGATGCCAGTGGTATTTTACATTCTGCTACGATTGCTGATCGTGACTACTTTTTACGCAATCGTGCCAATACAAATGCTGAATTGGTAATCTCAAAACCCTTATTTGCACGTATTACAAACAATTGGGTTGTTACGTTGAGTCGACCAATAACCGATGAAAATGGACAGTTTGCTGGATTAATTCAAGCTGCTGTTCGTGCTGAATATTTTCAAAACATTTATGCTTCTCTTGATCTTGGGTCGGCACAAAGTATTACGTTGTTTGATGAAAATTTACGTATGTTAGCCCGTTTTCCCGCCAAAGATGAACAATTGGGAAAACCAATTGATAGTCCAGTTTTGAATGATTTTGTAAAAAATGAAGAGACAGAAAAGGCGTATATAACCAAATCAGTAGTAGATGACATAGAACGGTATTATATGGTTCGGAAAGTTGGAGAGTATCCTCTTTATATTACAGTAGGACATACAACAAAAGACCAGCTGGCTCGATGGTATCAACAACTTTATTGGAGCATTGTAGGGGTAGTTGTCCTTGGTGGAGTATTGTTATGTTTGATAATCGTTTGGCTAAACAGTTATGACTCAGCATTGGCTCTTGCAAGAAGTATGACATCCGCGTATAAAAAAACGGTTCAGCATATTCAACATCTTGCTGAGCATGATTCTTTAACTGACTTACCCAACCGTACTTTTTTAGAACAACATATGACATCAATCATCGCTGAAACAGTTGGTCGCCGAGCAGAACTGGTGCTGATGTTTTTAGATTTGGACCACTTTAAAGATGTCAATGATACGTTAGGACATGCCGTAGGGGATAAACTTTTAATTGAAGTATCTCAACGGTTACAAAAAAATCTTCATGAAGAAGAGACCATCAGTCGACAAGGTGGTGATGAATTTACCATTTTGTTAAAAGGGTATTCAAGTCTTGCCCATGTGGCTGAAACAGCAAAACGTTTAATTGCGGTTCTTGAACAACCTTTTTTTGTCGATAACCATGAGTTTATGATTTCAGGCAGTATTGGGATTAGTGTGTATCCTCAAGATGGTGCGGATATTATGACGCTCTTAAAGAACGCGGATACTGCAATGTATCAAGCCAAAAGCGATGGTGGAGGGAAATTCCATTTCTTTAATGAAGAGATGAATACCAAAGTGCTTCAACGGGTTGCCATGATTAGTAATCTAAGACAAGCATTGGATCATGATGAATTTGTATTGCACTATCAACCGCAAGTAGATGGGACAAATGGACGTATCCTTGGCGTTGAAGCATTGATTCGTTGGAACCATCCACAGCAAGGAGAAATTCCACCCTTACAATTTATTCCAGCAGCAGAAGAGAGTGGCTTGATTAATGTTATTGGAGATTGGGTATTAAAGCAGGCTTGTTTTCAATTAAAACAATGGATGGATTTGGGATTACCAGAAATAACTATGGCTGTTAATATCTCAGCTGTTCAATTGCGTCAATCTGATTTTATGATAAAAGTACTTGATGCGATGAGTCAATCGGGAATCCCAGCACATTGTTTAGAACTGGAAATTACTGAAAGTGCACTCATTCGCGATACACAACGAATAGTCAGTATGTTAGAAGAGTTAAGAGATAATGGCATCCGCCTTTCAGTAGATGATTTTGGAACGGGTTATTCAAGTTTTGGCTATCTAAAACATCTTCCTTTTGACAAAATAAAAATTGACCAATCTTTTGTTCGAGGACTTCCTGAAAGTGAAAATGATGCCTCAATCATTGAAGCTATTATTGGTGTTGCAAACAGTTTAAAAATGGAACTCATAGCCGAAGGCGTAGAGACTTTAAAACAACGTGAATTTTTGTTAAATAAAAAATGTCAACAGATGCAAGGGTACTACTTTGGAAAACCTGTAGCGGCTAGTGAACTGGAACAATTATTAAAAAAAGACCAAAGAATTGGTGCTTACTTAATTGTTAAAGTTTGACAATTTAAAATGATAAAGGCAAAAAAGGAAAATAACGGATTTTTGATGCGAATAAAAGTGCCGTGTTTACAATAAATGGTGAGTAGTGGTCAAGATTTTGTTATAAAATCTTGATCACTATTGGTGTCTTATTTTTTATTCAACCTCATACGCATCAGCATAGATTAATGTTCTTTGTGCAATTTCATCCGCACTTTTTTGTTGGAATCTTATCCAGTACTCTTTATATATTTTTTGATACGCCTCTTTGTGTTCTTCAAACCAAGTATTTGCTTCTACGGGCTTTATTTCATACAACGCCGTTCCCTCAAGCCATTTTTTAAATTCTGGAAGAGTTGTATTGTAGTTGGTGGTTCCATTTGTGCGTATGGGTGTTGGTGCAAATCCACCTGTTCCCCAGTTTGGACGAACAATCACATAGTAGGTTTTTCCTGCTTGCACATTAGCAATCATAAAATCAGCCGCATATCCTACAGCCATATAGACTTTTTCTCCGGGTTCTGTTTGATGCGCTATTTTTGTTCCATTAGGTAAAAATCCAACAAAAGATAACTTCTCATCTTTAATTTCATACAATGTTGCGCCCACAGCACTGGATACAAAAGTTGAACGCATAAAAACAATGGTTGCTTTATTTGATTCAGGCTCTTTGATTTTATTCTCAGGAACCTTCAACATATAATTGCCCGTACATCCACTCAAAGCAAAAATTGCCACCAAACCCAAAAATACATAGTTTAACATTTTCATTCTATCTCCTTTAATTAGCAAGAATAGTACAAAAGAAAATATAAATTTTTATTTAAAAAATATTATAAAAATCATTTTTATTGAATTTATAGCTCTTTTGGAACTAATAAGGTTCTTTAATGTTGTGATGAGTGGATTCATTTCTCAATTAATGGGCTGGAGAAATTTACGCGAGATTCATTTACATTTTGATATAATTATTGATATTATAAAATAAGAATATAAGCAATTTAATGTACAAAACAACGATTGTACGTAAAAAACAAAAGAAAAATGAGTACAATGTTTACAACAAATGATTATTGGGAAGAAGAGTTTAAAGAGTTCGATGATAAAAAACTCGATGCCATTTATTTTGATAACTGCACATTTATGAAATGCAATTTCTCTAAAAGTCTCATACAAAACTGTAAATTTACAGAATGCACATTTATTAATTGTGATTTGTCTTTGGCAGTTTTGAGAAATTGTGTTTTTAACGATGTTACATTTGAAAACTCCAAACTTTTGGGGATTTCTTGGAGCCATTGTGTTGAGCCTTTTGATGTGGTGTTTGATGCGTGTAATATTTCTCAAAACTCTTTTCACCGTTTGGATTTACGGCAAATGAAATTTAAGAACTGTTTAATCAAAGACACGGGATTTGAAGAGTGCAATTTAGAGCGTGCTTTGTTTGATGAGTGCAACTTAGAACAAACCGTTTTTATAAAAAATAACTTACAAAAAGCCAATTTTGAAACCTCAAAAAATTATTTGATTGACCCACAACAAAATGATTTACGAAAAGCCCAATTTTCACTGCCTGAGGCATTGAGCTTTTTAAGTTGGCTTCCCATTAAAATAAAATAGTCCCAAATTTTTATTATTTAGATTTAAACTTTCTGGAATATAATACTTCTAATTACGATTTACCACAAGGAGTCACAATGAAACTTTTAGCCTTTGGGGCAAGCAACAGTTCTACTTCTATCAACAAACAACTCATCACCTATGCTACAACGTTAATACAAGTCAATGAAATACAAATCTTGGATTTAAACGATTATGAACTTCCTTTATACAGTGAAGACAGAAATAAAGCTTTGGGTGAGCCTGAACTGGCTAAAAAGTTTTTGGCACAAATTGCTTGGTGCGACGCTTTGATAATCTCTTTTGCGGAACATAACTTATCTTATTCAGTTGCCTATAAAAACATCTTTGATTGGGCTTCTCGAATTAATATGAAAGTGTTTCAAAACAAACCTATGATACTTATGGCAACGTCACCAGGAGAAAGAGGAGGATTATCCGTTTTAGAAACGGCTATTCATACGGCTTCTTTTTTTAAAGGTGTGGTAAAAGGCAGTTTCTCTTTGCCTAATTTTTATGATAATTTTGATGTTGAAAAAGGGTGCATCATTAATAATGCAAAAAAAGAAGAGCTCATACAAACGCTTGGAAAATTGACTTTAACTTAAAACAAATCGTACATTTTATATAATCGTATAAACAATACTACAAAGAAGAGATAACGGATGGATAACAACCCAAATAACCCGCTGCATGGCATTAAACTTGAAGATATACTCAACTATTTGGTTGAGCGTTTTGGTTGGGAAGAGCTTGCCAAACGCATCAATATTAATTGCTTTAAAAGTAACCCCAGCGTAAAATCGTCATTGACTTTTTTACGCAAAACACCTTGGGCGAGAGAAAAGGTTGAAAAACTCTATCTTGCCATCAAAAAATAAAGGAAAATAATGTCGAATGAAAATATAAAAAAAGAGTTTGCAAAAATAGTTTTGCGTTCAAAAATTGTTGCGGGGATATTTTTTGTTTTATTAACGCCTAGTATTGTGATGATGTTCAAAGAGATTGACGTTATTTATGGTTTAGACAAAGATACGTGGTTTAACGCAGCGCTTGCTGGGTTTGTTATCTATTTTGGATATTACTTCTTGTTTTGGAAGTGCCCTAGTTGTGGGAAATTTCCAGGGCGAGGTTGGTTTAGAAAAGAGTGCGACAAATGCGGAGTGGAACTCAGCTAAATATTAGTGACGAGTGACAAGTGACGAGTGAAAAGTGACGAGTGACATCTATTTTTTCTCGTCACTTTTCACTTTTCACTCTTCACTTGTTTTTTCATGATATCCCATAAACTTCACAAACTTTTTTAAATATTTTGGACAGAGTTTATTTTTCATCTCATTAAACATAATATTAAACGTATAAAAGGTACTCATTCGGTCTTTGTAGGTTCTTCGTGTGGTTAAGGCATTGAAAATGTCGCAAATGGCAACGATTTTGGCTAAGTCGTGAATTTGTCGATCTTTTAAACCATACGGATAGCCAGAACCATCACATTTTTCATGATGTTGTTCAATGATTTTCAGTAGCGTTTCATCGGTTTCACCAATCTCTTTTAAAATGGCAACACTAAGAAGTGGATGTTGTTTAACGATTTCAAACTCTTCAT
>JBAYZM010000136.1:0-6734 GCA_041672515.1 Arcobacteraceae bacterium | reverse complement strand
TTTGGTTGCTCTAAAAATAATCGGTGTATGCGTTCTCCAACAATGAGGATAAGAGTGTTTAATGTCCACTCTTTTTAATAAAGCACTGCCTAACTCAGCTAAAATATCTTCATTGGCTTTAAATACATTCACCCCCAAATATTTACTTGGGTCATTAAAGAGTTTTTCTCGCACAATGGTTTCATCGTATTTTCCATACGCATCCACAGGCATGATGACTTCTAAATCGTATTTAAGCCCTACTTTGTAGTCATCTTCTCCGTGTCCTGGTGCTGTATGAACGGCTCCTGAACCTGAATCCATTAAGACATGTTCGCCTAAAACAATGTGTGATTTTCGTCCATTAAGTGGATTAATAGCAAACGTGTTTTCTAAGCTTTTTGGATCAATTGTTTTTTCAATTTCTCCTGAAATAACCCCATTGGCGATTAAACTGTCGTGCAGTTTTTTAGCTACGATAAATTTATCAGAAGTTATAACATACTCTTCTTCCCCATTTAAAGCAATTCCTACATTTGCAGGCAGTGTCCAAGGAGTGGTTGTCCAAATAATAATACTTGCATCGAGCGTTTCATGTTTAAATGCCACATAAATAGAAGGAGAGACTTTATCTTCATATTCTACTTCGGCTTCAGCCAATGCCGTTTGTGCTGCCCAAGACCAATACACAGGTTTACTTCGTTGTACGAGTAATCCTTGTTTGGCAATGGCGCATAACTCTCGGTAAATATTGGCTTCAAATTTAAAATCCATGGTCAAATAAGGGTTTTTCCAATCCGCAACAACACCTAATTGCTTAAACTCTTCTCGTTGAATATCAATAAATTTACCCGCATGTTCTCGACACAACTCTCGAATTTTCGATTTGGCTAAAAGTTTTTTCTTTTCACCACCGATTTTTTCTTCCACTTTTTGTTCAATTGGAAGTCCATGACAGTCCCAACCCGGAGTAAAACGTACAGATTTTCCATTAAAATAGTGGTACTTAACAATAATATCTTTTAAAATTTTATTCAAAGCATGCCCAATATGGATATTTCCATTGGCATACGGAGGTCCATCGTGAAGAGTAAAGCTAGCAGCATCTTTTCGATTGGCTTTCATTCGTTCATAAACATCTGTTTCATTCCAACGTGCATACCGTACAGGTTCTTTTTCTGGCAGATTTCCTCGCATAGGAAATTCTGTATTGGGAAGTAATAAACTCTCTTTGTAATCCATATTTCTAATTACCTTGTTTTTATAAAATGGGGTGATTTTATCTAACCTTTTGTTAAATCTGCATTAGATTTTAAAAAAGCAGTGATTTTATTTTGGGTCTATATTTCTTTTTCCACATCGTGGACAGGGATTTTTATCGTTAGCAAAACACGAATAGCAAAAGGTCGATTTACAATCTTTACACGTGAGCTTACAATGTTTACACACAAAAATTTTACCGTAAGAAGATTTCTTAATCTCTTTTTTCTTGAAAAAATTAAACATACAAAATAGTACAAAAAAAGCCTAAACAATTTCTTGCTTTTTATCAAGATTCTTACATAAATAAATAAAGTGTTACCATTATCTATGCTTAGGCAATTTTAATTCTATTTAAAAGTTTAATTTGGGAATTATATTTTTATTATGATAGTATTTCACCATAATATTTTAAATAATAGGAACTGTAAGTATGAACGATAAAAATTATGATGTAGTCATTGTTGGTGGTGGAATATCAGGTGCCGCTTTGTTTTATGAACTGGCAAAATATACAGACGTTAAACGAATTTGTATGTTGGAAAAATATGAAGCGCTTGCTACTTTAAATACAAAAGGTACCAGTAATTCTCAAACAATCCATGTGGGTGATATTGAGACAAACTATACTTTAGAAAAAGCAAAAATTACAAAAAGAACTGCAAAAATGGTTGAAAAGTTTTGTTTACAATATGGGCTTGAAAACAAAGTCATGTTTTCTCACCAAAAAATGGCATTGGGTGTTGGCGATAAAGAAGTCGAATTTATTACGAAACGATACCATGAATTTAAAGAGTTGTTCCCTTATTTAGAGTTATGGGACAAAGAAAAATTAAAAGAACTGGAACCAAAATTGATTGAAATGCCAGATGGAAGTGATCGACCAGAAAGCATTGTGGCAATGGGAGCACAAAACCAATACACTACAGTTGACTTTGGTAAAATGACAGAAGAACTGGCTAAACATGCACAAGCATGTGAAAATGTTGTTACAGATATTTATTTCAACAGTGAAGTTGAAAATATTACGAAAACCAGTGAAGGATATGAGTTAAAAACAACCAAAGGTGACGTGTATAAAGCGAACTTTGTTGTGGTTAATGCAGGAGCTCATTCACTTTTCTTAGCACACAAAATGGGTCATGGAAAACATATGGGAAGCTTACCAATGGCGGGAAGTTTTTATGTAACAACGAAACACCTTTTAAATGGTAAAGTCTATATGGTACAAAATGATAAACTTCCATTTGCAGCACTTCATGGAGACCCAGATATTCTTCTTGATGGAAAAACACGATTTGGACCAACCGCGTTAATGCTTCCAAAACTGGAAAGATACAAACCCGGTACCTACTTAGATTTCTGGAAAACATTGAACTTTGACGGAGATATTGTAAAAATTTTCTGGGATTTATTAAAAGACAGTGAAATCAGAAATTATGTTCTTAAAAACTTTATGTTTGAAGTTCCAATTATTAACAAAAAACTCTTTTTAACCGATGCTCGAAAAATCGTTCCTTCATTAACAGAGTGCGATATTGAATACGCAAAAGGATTTGGAGGAGTAAGACCACAAGTTCTTGATAAAGAGAAACAAAAACTGATGCTAGGTGAAGCTTCAATTGATACGGGTGATGGAATCATTTTTAATATGACTCCAAGTCCAGGGGCAACTTCATGTTTAGGAAATGCTGAACGTGATATTCATAAAGTATGTGAATATTTAAAACTTAACTTCAACGAAGAGCAATTCTTAGCTGACTTAACAGAAAAATAAATCCAACGGTGTGTAGTTTTAAAACTACACATCTTCGGCTTCTTTAATCCATTTTTAACTGCAATTAATTCCTAAGCTTTTAAACTCAAGGAGAAAACCATGTTTGATGAAATTTTCAATGAAACACACATGATTGAACTGCAAAATTTATTACGTACCAACCACAAAACTATTACCTGTGCTGAATCATGTACGGGAGGATTAATTGCTTCATTAATAACTGAAATTTCAGGTTCTTCTGATGTTTTTAATGGAAGCATCGTTTCATATTCTAATGCCATTAAAATCCAAGAATTAGGGGTTAATCCCATTCATTTAGAGCAGTTTGGTGCAGTTTCTAAAGAAGTGGTCTCTGATATGTTAGATGGCGTTTTAGCCAAATTTAAAGCCCATTATGCCATTGCAGTAAGTGGAATTGCAGGACCCAATGGTGGTACTTATACTAAGCCCGTTGGTACGGTTGTTATAGGAATAGCCAGCTCAAATGCCTATAAAAAGGTGGTTACTTATCATTTTAGTGGGGACAGAAAAGCAGTGCAGATACAAACTGCCAAATCCTCTTTGGGAGAAATGTTAAATTTGTTAAAAAAAGACTTGACAAAATAGAATTTATTTTATATAATTCCACTCCATTTTAACAAGAGGGACCCGTTAGCTCAGCTGGTAGAGCATCTCACTTTTAATGAGGGGGCCGATGGTTCGAATCCATCACGGGTCACCACTATTGTTTTAATGTTTTTTTGAAGAAGAGTTTGATATTATTTCAGCCCTTTAGTATGGTCGATTAGCTCAGTTGGTAGAGCGCTACCCTTACAAGGTAGATGTCATAAGTTCGAGTCTTATATCGACCACCATATTAAAGTGGTCCCTTCATCTAATGGTTAGGATTCAAGGTTTTCATCCTTGCCATAGGGGTTCGAATCCCCTAGGGATCACCAATTTTTTAAATGTGCGGTTGTAGTTTAGTTGGTTAGAATGCCTGCCTGTCACGCAGGATGTCGCGAGTTCGAGTCTCGTCAACCGCGCCATTTAAAATAGTTTTTCATTATGACCCGTTAGCTCAGCTGGTAGAGCATCTCACTTTTAATGAGGGGGCCGATGGTTCGAATCCATCACGGGTCACCAGTCTTAATGAATAAGCAATAGTGAAGAGTGAATAGCACCCCTATTTCATTCATTGTTCAGTATTCATTATTATCAATAAATTTTGTTAGTGGTCCCTTCATCTAATGGTCAGGATTCAAGGTTTTCATCCTTGCCATAGGGGTTCGAATCCCCTAGGGATCACCAAAATTGGTCGATTAGCTCAGTTGGTAGAGCGCTACCCTTACAAGGTAGATGTCATAAGTTCGAGTCTTATATCGACCACCATCTGTAAAGCTCGCTTGTGAGCTTTTTTTTTACTTAGTGCGGTTGTAGTTTAGTTGGTTAGAATGCCTGCCTGTCACGCAGGATGTCGCGAGTTCGAGTCTCGTCAACCGCGCCACTAAGATTTCTTATTTACTCATTTACCTCAAACCTTTAAAAACCAGAACGTTTTCAACACTATTTTAATTTATATTGGCTATTCTACTTTTCACATTATTTTTAGGATTTCTTTGCATGATTAAAGTAAAAAGTATTTATCAGCTCATTGTCTACAGCATTATTTTTATTATCTTACTTATCTCATTTTTTACTTTTATTATCATTTCAAATGCCTTTACAGAGTTTCAAGAAAAGATTCATATTATTGAACACAATAATTTGGATAAACAAAAAGCGATTTTAAAAGAAGATATTTCAAGAACCATTAAATTTATTGAGTATTATCACAACACCTATAAAAATCTAAAAAGCGAAGCACAAATCAAAGCAGAGATTCTAAAAGCATTGGATCAGTTAAAAATAAAAGAGGACATAAACGACTATATTTTTATCTATAATTTTCAAGGGGAATCCATTTACTATCAAGAAATCAAAGAGTACATGGGAAAAAATCTTTACGAATTCACCGACCCAAATGGGGTTAAAGTGATTAAAAGTTTAATTGATGCTTCTAAATTACCGCAAGGCGATTATGTACACTATGTTTGGTATAAGCCTGAAAAAAAACGTAATATTAAAAAAATATCTTATGCACAATCTTATGCTCCTTGGAATTGGACGATTGGCAAAGGGGTCTATTTGGATACGGTTGAAATGGTGGTAAAACAAACTCAAGAAGAGTATGACCAAAAAATTTCTAATTATGTTTTACAAATCATCTCGTTAACCATTCTTTTGGTGTTGTATTCTATCTTTATTTATAAAAATGCCACGATTTTAATTGCCAATGAAGTGCGAGAAATTGGAAAATATTTCAAAGAATCCGAAAGTGAAGATAAACCATTTAACCACAATAAAATTTTATTTACAGAGTTTAGAACCATTGTAACGTACGCCAATGATGCCATGACAAGTATTAAATACAAAACCCATTTACTCGAAGATTTAAACAAAAATCTTGAAGAAAAAGTCAATGAAAAAACCCAAGAACTCACCAATATTTTACTCGCTCAAAAAGAGTTTCTCAAAAAAGCCGTTCATGAAATCAACACGCCTTTATCGATTATTCAAACCAATATTGATTTACTGCGAATGCAAAATTATGATAATTTACACCTAAAAAACATTGAATCGGGTTCTAAGATTATTAGCACTATTTATGAAGATTTAAGTTATATGATTAAAAAAAACCGAGTCAATTACGTCAAAGAAGCACTTGATTTTACTGATTATTTAAAAAGCCGAGTGGAGTTCTTTAACGATATTGCGCTTTCCAATGGACTCTTTTTTGTCACCAACTTTGAAAACGATGTTATCCTTAATTTCAATGAAACGGAACTGCAAAGAATTATTGATAATAACATCTCGAATGCCATTAAATACTCATTTAAAAATTCTCCTATTTATGTCAAATTATTAACCGTGAACGACCATATTGAGTTTCAAATTAAAACTCATTCAAAAACAATTTATGATATGAATAAAATTTTCAACAATCAATTTTACAGAGAAAATAAAGCCAAAGGTGGATTTGGATTGGGATTAAAGATTGTCAAAGAAATTTGTGATGAAAATTCAGTTATAATCAATTTAGAATCAAGTCATGATGAAACAAAATTTATTTATAGGTTTAAAAAATATGAAAATATTACTTCTTGAAGATGAAATGATGCTGAACAACGCCATGAGCGAGTATTTGACCAATATTGGGCATTTGGTGAACAGTTTTACCGATGGTCAAGTGGTGATGGACAGTGTGGACAACAGTTACGATTTACTGATTTTAGACATCAATGTTCCTTCTTTGGACGGGTTTGAAATTTTAACCTTGTTAAATTCAAAAAAAATCTTTATTCCTACTATTTTTGTCAGTGCTTTAAATGACATTGAAGATATTGCCAAAGGGTATGATTTGGGATGTAAAGAGTATTTAAAAAAACCCTTTCATTTAGCCGAATTGGGGATTAAAATCAACCAAATTCTAAAAAATGAGCAACAAATTACGTCGCATATTAAGTTTTCAAAAAATTACTCCTATTCAAAAACCAATAAAACCCTCTATTTTAACAATCAACCGCAAAACTTAACCAAAAAACAACTTGAAATCATCCATATTTTAGCTTTAAACATCAATATGATTGTGGATTTTGAGCGATTCAGAATTGACGTTTGGGATGCAGAAGATATTGAT
>JBAYZM010000135.1:0-6897 GCA_041672515.1 Arcobacteraceae bacterium | reverse complement strand
CATTGTCGGAAAACTCGGTTTCTTTACTCAAACAACGTCTTCCCTTTTTTTATACGCTTCATTTAGAAACTTTTCCTACCTCGTCTCAATTGGATGTTATCAAAGAAGAGTTATCCAAGATTTCTAATATTCATAAAATCGAAATTTTTTCTAAAGATCACAACAAAATCTTTTCACTCTTGGTGCTGAATCAAAATATTATTGTTGTATTTTTTGCCATCTCACTGCTTTTCTCCATTATTCTTTTTTCAAAGCAAATACAAATTTGGTTTTACGAACATGAAGAGAAAATTGCCATTATGCAGCTGCATGGTGCTTCCATTTTGTACAGTGCGTCGATGGTGATTAGCCATGCACTTATTGGGGCATTTATTGCTTTTTTAATCGTCAGTTCTCTTTTATATTTTATTTTTAATAATTTAGCCTTGATTTTTCCACCGGAATTAAATTCAGTCATACAATTGGATGCTTCATTAAATGTGGAGTTTGCCTATTTATTTATCTTATCCATGGCAATTTCTATTACCACCATTATTGGGGTTTTATTCAAATATAAAATAAGAAAATATGGTTAAAATACTCTTTATATCCGCATTTTTATTGTGCAATGTTCTTTTGGCTTCCAGCAAAGCCATTGACACTAAAATTAACAGCAATAAAAAAATACTTGAAGCCAATAATCAATTAAGTGTGCAAACACAAGAAAAAATCAACAACTTATCGGAAGAGATAAAAACACAAACCAACGAACTTATCAAAATCAACAGTAAAGTCAAAATTTTAAACGAAGTCATTTTAACGCAAAAAGATAAACTCGATGAAACCGAAAAACGTCTGCAAGAGACTGAAACCAAGGCTGCTGATATTCATAAACAAAAAATCAAAAATGAACAAGATATTGTCAATATTATTATTGAAAACTTTTCCTGGGCATTTGCTTTAAACTTAGCCTCTAAAAAGAGTCTTCAAGAGATTATTGACACTGAAATGTACTCAGTTTTGTCGTTAAATACCCAAGAAGAAATTAAACGTTTGAATAAACAATATGTACTGATTTCAGAAAATAAAGTTCAAAATCAAGAAGAGATAACAAAACTCAAAGAGTTTATTCAAATCGAACTCAAACGAAAAGAGGTCTTAGCGACTTTACAAAAACAACAAGAGAGAACCATCGCTTCACTGGATAAAAAACATATTGCCTATCAAGAAGAGTTAAAAGATGTTATTAAACAACAAAAATCACTCTCAGATTTGTTAAGTCAACTGAATATTTTAAAAGAGGATGAACTCAAAAAAGAGCAAGAGAAACAACGTCAAAAACAACTTGCGCTTGAAAAAGAGAAAAGAAGAGAAAATTCAAAACAAACCAAACCAAGCACTCAAGAAAAAATGGCGAATAATATTGATATAGAAGTGCGAATGTTGGGTTCTTCTACTTCGGGCATTCAAATTGGAAAATACCAAGGGGCTAAAACCATTGCGCCACTAAAATCCTATCAAATTACGAAAAAATTTGGGAAATATTTTGACCCCGTTTATAAAATCGAACTTTTCAATGAATCCATTGTTTTGAAATCAACCGAAGAAAAAGCCAAAGTGTTTAATGTCTTGGATGGAAAAGTGGTCTATGCTAAAAAAGATTCGGGTATGTTGGAAAATGTTGTTATTATCCAACATGACAATGGTTTACATACGATTTATTCACATTTAGAGCAAATATCGCCTACCATTAAAGTGGGGAATTCTATCCAAAAAGGATACGTGGTGGGAAGAATTAATGAGCTACTCACCTTTCAAGCCACTAAAAACAGCACACACATCAACCCGCAAGATTTGTTTAACTGATGAAAATAAGTGTCGTCATACCGACATACAATCGTGCTGATTTTCTCTCTTCTTGTTTGCAAAGTGTTCTTACTCAAACAAGAAGTGTTGATGAAATTATTGTTGTAGATGATGGTTCTATTGACCACACCCAAGATGTTTTAAAAGAGTTTGACATTCATTATGTGTACCAAACCAATCAAGGGGTTGCCCATGCGCGCAATATTGGCATTCAAAAAGCAAAAAATGAGTGGATTGCCTTTTTGGACAGCGATGATATATGGCATCGCACCAAAATAGAAGAACACCTTGCCTTTCACACTCACAATCCCCATTGCCCAGCTTCTTATACCGATGAACTGTGGATACGTAATGGCAAAACAATTACCCTAAAAACCCATCAACAAAAAGAACAACCTACTTTTAGTAACTCCTTACGAGCTTGTAAAATTGGCGCTTCAACGTTTTTTTGTCATAAAAAAATCTTTGAAGCCGTGGGCTATTTTGATGAAACTTTACATGTATGTGAAGACTATGATTTGTGGTTACGCATCTTAAAAGAGTTTCCCATCTATTTTATCAATCAAGCGCTTACCACCAAACAAGCCGGACATGAGCATCAACTCTCTTTTTCAACCAAACTGATTGATACGTACAGAATAGAAGCCTTAAAAAAGCATCTTGAAAGTTCGTATAAAAAGGAAGTGTTAGAAGAATTGATTTATAAAACAACGATTCTTTTAAAGGGCGCAAAAAAGCATCACAATGAAGCCATCATTGAAAAGTATGAAAAAGAGTTAAATACTTTTCTTTGCTTGCACTAAACGGTGTTAAATTTCTATTTGTTTTTCACCGTTTAATCTGTTTTCTCGCACAGAATGAATAAAGGCAATGGTAATGGGAATAATGGCAAAAGCAATAATTAAACCATGTGGTAAATGGGTAAATATTTGAACCATCATACTCGTTGCCAATAATCCAATGGACCACATCGCACCGTGTTCTAAATAGATATATTCAGCAACCGTTCCTCTGTCTACCATAAGAATTGTCAGATTCCGTACAGCAAATGCTCCCGCACCCAGTCCTAACATGATAATAACGATATTTTGACTCACCGCAAAAGCTCCTAAAACCCCATCAAAAGAAAAAGACATATCAATAAGTTCCAAATAGATAAAAGAAGCCAATCCCCCTTTTGCAACTTTTGAATGAGCCACATGTTCTATTTTTTCTCGCTGATTTTCCAAAGTATGTGTCTCATTTTTACTGCCATCGTCTTCCAAAATACCTCGCAAAAACTCGATACTCAGAAAAAGTAAAATGCCGTAAATCATGGGCAATACAATATCCCCTTTATCAATCTTGGTTAAAACCCCATCAATGGTGATATCAGAAGGAGCATTCAATCCAATAACGGCTACGATTAAAATGGCAATGAGTATTTTCAGATTCCCCAGACTTGACCATCTTGAAGCATATCGCTCAATACTGGCAATCCAATGCACCTCTTTGTTTTCATTAAATAAAAACGACAGAAATATCATCAATAAAAAAATTCCACCAAACGCCATTACTATATGATGCGAAGCCATAATCACTTTTTCATATTCACTGGGATTATGGATTGCCAAACTGAATGATTCTACAAAACTCAAATTGGTTGTTGCAAAAACAATCAAAATAGGAAAAATTAATCGTACTCCAAATACAGCAATCAACATACCCCATGTCAGAAATCTTCTTCTCCACAACGGTGGCATATTGGCTAATATAAGTGCATTTATCACGGCATTATCAAACGATAAACTCAACTCCAAAATAGTAAGCGTTGTTCCTTGAACAATTCCCAATACACCCATATAAAAAAATTCGATTATCACCGAGATGGCAAAAAATACAAAAAAAATATTAAAGTAACTCAGTGTTGATTTTTGGGTAATGGGTTCACTCATAAACTTAGCCTTCGTATGTTAATAAAGTGAATCCTATCAACAATAAGCTAAATTTATGATTTAAGTATAGGTCTATTGGTTGTGTAGTTTACTTATTGTAAGTATTTATTTTTAGTTTTTTTAGCTTTTTTCTTAGCTTGTTTTTTCTTCTCATCTTTGTGTTTTTTAGCAGCTTTTTTAAGTACCAATCGAGCTTTTTTCTTTTTGCTTAATTTGGGTCTTTTTTCATCCGCTTTTTTAACTTTTTTCTTTTTAAACACTCTGATTTCGGTCAGTTGTTCTTCTTGAATATCTTCTGTCATACATTGTCCTTTAAAATAAGATGGAATTATACCGTTTTTATAAGAAATATTGATAAATAACAGTATAATTTCCAAAAATTACCATAAAAAAGAGATTATGACATTATACATTGATGGCGACGCCTTTCCTAATTTACTCAAACCCATCGTTCATAAAGCCATAGAAAAACGTGCTATTAAGACCATTGTGATTGCCAATAAAAAGATACACATCGGCAATTGTGTGCATATTAGTTCTATCATCGTAGAATCTAAAGAGAATGAAGCTGATGATAAAATTGTGGAACTTTTAGAAGAAAATGATTTGGTCATCACAGCTGATATTCCTTTGGCAAACCGATGTTTGGAAAAAAAAGCGCATGCCATTGACCACAGAGGCACTATGTATACGCCAGATAACATCAAACACTATTTAGCCATGCGAAATTTAATGCAAGACATAAGAGACAGCGGAGAAATGACTAAAGGACCCGCAGCTTTTACACAAAAAGATGCCCAAAAATTTGCCAATGCTTTGAATAATTTTTTACAACAATACCAAACCCTAAAAAAAGGATAACCCATTATTTCAATCAATTTATCAACCAAAAACCAATTTAAAAGTTTTTGCCAACAAAATCACTTTACCGATATGGAAACTGCCATTACTTACTTCACTGTTTTTGGTGGATTGGACATCAAATTAGATTCTTCAAAACCCTTACTTGAACTCATTGAAAAACACATTTTAAATGAATACAGAAGCCTTCGAACTGAAATAAACAGCCTAACAGGCGGTTACAAAGTTGATCATGCTATTTTAACAGGAGCAGCATTAGGGGACAGACGAACACAAACTGCCTTTAAAAAAGCTCATGTGAGTTTTGAAGAAGGAATGAAATGCGTAGAAAACCTATGTGAAAAAGGCATAGTTGAACTTGAATCTTCTCAACACTTTATTACCAACCAACGAGGCGATGCTAAAATTGCTAAAAGATTGCTTTTTACTGCCCCTTTTTTACGATTTTGGTTTGCTTTTGTTTCACCTATTTATAAAGGAATTAAAGAGGGAAATTATCAAGAGTTTTATGAATTGTATGAAAATAGAAAAGCACAATTTTGTGATTTCGTTTTTGAAGAGTTGGCATTGGAGTTTTTGATTGATTTTTACAAAGAAGATGCTTTAAAACAGATGGGAAAATATTGGGATGAAAAAATCGTTATTGATTTAATTGCCAAAACCACTTCAGGAAAAATCATTGTTGGAACATGTAAATACATCGATGGTAAAATCAAAAAGAGTGAACTGAGCAAACTTAAAAATGAGTGTGAAACGTTAGGAATCACACCCGATGTTTTTGTATTTTTTGCCAAAAAAGGCTACAGCAACGAACTAAAAGCCCTTAAAAGTGAGACGATTAAACTCTTTAGTGCTAAAAGTTTAAAACTTTTAACTGACTAAGAAGAGCTTAACTTAGCTCTTCTAATCTCTTTTCAAACTCAGCATTAAGTGCATCAAGTTTACTTTGTTTTACAGCCAAAACTTCAAACTTCTCTTCAATTTGTTTTTCATATTTGGCAATATTTTTTGACATTTCCGTAAGCGCATGATTATCCCCTTTTGAAGTTAATCGGGTTAATTCATTTTGAGCTTCATCTAAAAGTGTTTCCAGTTTTAAAATCTCTTCTTCTTGAACTTGAACCTCTTTTTTTAAAGGAGCTGTTGCTTTACTTTTTTCTTGAACGACTACGGCTCGGAGTTTTTTAATCTCTTTTTTATTGACATTGGGCTTTTTCTCTTTTTTTGTCTCGACAATATCGTCATCCCAACCGATTTTTTCTAAGAATTCATCGTAGGTTCCATTAAAATAATCCGCACCATCGTTGGCAAATACAATGAGTCTGTCACACACTGCTCGTAAAAGTTCTTCACTGTGCGTTACAATAATACTTGAACCCTCAAACGCTTTTATGGCTTTGGTTAAAGCAGCAATTGAGTCCATATCTAAGTGATTCGTAGGCTCATCGAGGAAAAGCAAATTCACATCTTTGGCAATAATTTTTCCCAACATTACTCGGCTTTTTTCTCCCCCTGAAAGCAATGATATTTTCTTTTTAGCGTTATCGCCTGAAAACATCATTAAGCCACAAATCCCTCGAATTTGAGATTCTGGCAATTTTACATTGGTTGAATGAATCTCATCCATAATGGTATTGTTCAGATTCAAATGAGAAATATTGGTTTGCCCAAAGTGCCCAAAAACAGTGCTGGTATGGTATTCACATGTTCCACTTAATGCTTTAAGTTCCCCTGCAATCACATTTAAAAGAGTTGATTTCCCTTTTCCATTTTTTCCAATAATTCCCAGAGTTTCACCCTTTTGAAGCGCAAAAGAGATATCTTTGAATAAAATATTCTCTTTGGTATATCCAAAACTCACATCTTTAACTTCAAGTAAAAATTTAGCCGAGGTATCTTTAAAATTAAAATCAAATTTTAATGTGGCGTCATAACCAATATCTTCTAAAATATCCATTTTTTCTAAGATTTTAACTTTTGATTGTGCCAATGCCGCCGTTGAAGCACGTGCTTTATTTTTGGCAATAAACTCTTCGAGTTCTTTTATTTTTTTATCTTGGGCTATTTTTTGCTTTTCGTGGTGTTCTTCGTTGCTGGCGAGTTGCTCATAGAATTTTTGCGTTCCACCCGCAATCATATACGCATTTCTTCTGATAATTCCCATGGTATGTGTGCACACACTGTCCATAAAATCTCTGTCGTGGGTAATCAAAATAACTTCCCCTTCAAACGATTTTAAAAAGGCTTTTAGCCAACG
>JBAYZM010000134.1:0-6914 GCA_041672515.1 Arcobacteraceae bacterium | reverse complement strand
ACATAAGCTCATATCCATTTCAAAACTTTGTAAATTTCTGTGGTTAATACCAATAATATTGGCACCACATTTCATGGCTTTGGTTAAATCTTCCACATCGTGAATTTCAACTAAGACTTCTAATCCCACGTGCAACGCATAGTCGTACAACTCTTTGAGCTCTTTGGTGCTTAAAGCTTTAGCAATAAGTAAAATAAAATCCGCACCATATACCAACGCTTCAACGATTTGATACTTATCCACAATAAAATCTTTGCGCAACAGTGGTGTTGGCACATAACGTCGTATTTGGGTTAAATACTCTAAATTGCCTTGAAAATAATGGGGTTCCGTTAAAACCGAAATGGCATTCGCCCCACTGTTAGAATAACTTTGCGCAATCACAACGGGGTCAAAATCTTCTTTGATGATGCCTTTAGACGGACTGGCTTTTTTCACTTCGGCAATAATTCGGATAGGTTCTTCTTTGGTTGCTCTTAAATAAGGTTTAACATCTCTTGGTGCATAAGGATTAGACGCCAAACTTCTTCCTAATACATCTAAAGGTAACTCTTTTTTTCTTTTTTCTAAATCTTGTTTTGTTTTTTCAATTATTTCATCTAATATCATTTAGCCGAACACTCCTGTATTTTTTCCCAATGGTATTTTATCTCTTCATCTTTTAATCCAATGGCATTGACAATTTTTTCCATATATTTTAACGCCTCTTGACAACTGTTTTGTTTGTACAATCCCCAAGCAAGAGAGTCAATATAGGCTAAATTATTCGGTGCTTTTTCCAATGCTTTTTTAATTAAATCTAAGCCTTTAGGCACATCAATATCGTAATCAATTAAGATATATCCTAAATAATTTTGGTAAATATGGTTATCCAATACGGCTAATACATCTTCAAATTTTTGAATAACACTGCTTAAGACTACAGTTTTATCGGGAGCTACTTCAAATTCTAAAATAGCAATTTGCGCTAACAAATCCAAGTTTTTATTGACTTTGTACAAATGTTTGACCAACTCTAATGCTTTTTCAATCTTATTGGCACGTTTATACAAGGTGACCAATTTCATGTCATCAACACGATTCTCTTCTAAAAACTTAATGGCCGCGTTAATATCTTTTTGTTCCAAATAATCAATGAGCATCGTATAGACTTTAATCATTGATTTTAAATCTTCTTCATCTTTAAATTTTGTGTACATTCGCTTTAAAATAGAGATAACACCGTCAATATTTTGTTGTTCTTCATAAATAGAAAGTAATTTTGCACACACGGCAATATCGCAACTTTTTAGCCGTACATGAGTTTCTAAATAGGAAATGGCTTTTTGTTTTTCATTGGTAAACGCATATAAAATATTGACCAAATTCAGCAAGGTATTGGGATTGCCATTGGCACTGTACGCACTTTCAAAATAGTCAGCAGCTTCATAAAAATCTTTTCTCAAATAGTAGACATTGCCCAGTAATTCGGTATTGATTATATTATCATATTGTTTTAATAAAATCTTTGCGTGTTTTAACGCCTCATCGTATTCATATAAATTAATTAAAGCCACAATATAGACTCGATAGAGTTCTTCGTACTCTTTAAGCTCTTTATTTAAATGATTTTTACTGTTGGTTTTAGCAAATTCAAAATCTTTGATTTCCAATGAAAATCGTAATGATCGTAATAAATATTCATATTTTTTAGTTTTCTCAAAAAGTTGAAAATATAAATCCCTGCTCATATCATATTGACCTTGATTGGTATACTCAATGGCAAATAAAATATATTCATCTTCTTGGTTAAATGGTATGGGTTCTTCTTTTTTCTCGGTCAAAGGAAGAGTGTTTTGACTGCATCCAACCAATGTCAATAAAAGAAATAACGTTAAATAGATTGTACGGCTAAACACTCTTTGAATACCTCTTCTTTGTTCGTTTTAAAATGTTCCCAAAAGGGAAATGTTCTGCATTGACTGGGTCTAAACTCATAAACACTGCACTGTTTTTTCTCTAAATCAAAAAAATGACACGCAAAATTATCTTGTGCAATTTGTTTCTCTCGAATTGAGTATTTGTACCCGACTTTGATTAAATGTTCTGCAGCAAACGTCTCTACGCTTACCTCTAAAAAATGCGCCAATTGGATAATTTCTTCTTTAGAAATCCAAATATAGCCCGACTCGCCTATACAACAATTGCCATTGCATGTTGCACACAAAGAGGCATCAAAAACAAAATCAAAACCTTCTTGTTTTAGCACATTGCTCATAACTCTACTTTTATACTGTGTGTTTTTGTTTTTGAATAAATCTCTTGAACTTCTTGTGTAAAATTTTCATTTTCAAAAACTATTAACGCGGGATTTATAACCATCATCGACTTAGAATTTTTTCTGGCGTAAATCATCACCAAGGTTGCATCTTTACCCATTTTTGGGTGGATAAACTGCATTGCTTCTATATTAAATCGGTATTTATTTAAAAAAAGAATAATATCATTTAGTTGCTTAACATCGTAACAAAAAAAAAGCTTTCCATTTTGATTCAAAACCAAAGCAGATTTTTGAATGAATTTTTCTAAAGGCATGGCATCATTGTAGCGTGCAATTTTAATGTTTTCATTTTCACTTTTAATCACATTGCTGTTGTAAAAAGGCGGATTTGAAACACACATATCAAACTCTTTGTCAAACTCCATGGTGACAAAATCACCTTTAAACAGAGTGGTTTCAATCCCATTGGTTGAAGCATTTTTTTGTGAAAGTTGTTGAAACTCATTTTGCAGTTCGCATTGATTTAAATGTAACTTGGAATAATCACGGGCAATAAGCAATCCCAAAATACCACTTCCACTTCCAATATCAAGCAATTCTCCCTTGATATTTTTAAATTTCTTGAGGTTTTCACCGATAAAATGGTATAAAAAATGGGTATCACTGTTGTAGCAGTAACCATTTTGGGGTTGATACAATACCAATTGCCTAGCCTTATGGATTAAATTTTTCGGTATTATACCCAATTATGCTAAAAATAAAATGCCTAAAATACCCAAATAAAACTCTCTTAATAATTATTAAAAATAATAATAACTCTTATCAGAAAAAAGTCTTAGCAAAGAGTTATTTTTAGGCTTTTTATGACACAAAACAGACTATTTTATGGCTTTAAAATCATTGTAAAATTTAATCAAAAATTACTTGTATCAAATGGTAACAAGAAAGAATATTAATCCAAAATAAGTCAAAATTTAAAGACTTCTACACGAATATAGGTTATTATCATAACATTAATATTCGAGACTAATCTCAAATATTTATCTAATAATTAAGGGGAAAAAATGGCAATTATGGAAGCTCCTGCAAATACTCCGGTATGGGTAAACGAGTCAAGATGTAAAGCATGTGATGTGTGCGTATCTGTTTGTCCTGCTGGTGTTCTTGCAATGAAACCAGAACCAACTTCAACTTTAGGCGCAATGATTACCATCGTAGCAAGTGATTCTTGTATTGGTTGTAATGACTGTGAATTATCATGTCCGGACTTTGCAATTTATGTTGCAGATAAAAAAGAGTTTAAATTCGCGAAATTGACTGATGAATCAAAAGCAAGAAGCGAAGCGATCAAAAAAAATAATTACAGAGTGCTAAGCGCTTAAGGAGAATAAATGGCTAGAGAAATAATTTCAACTGGTAATGACTTAGCGGCAATCGCTGCTGTGGATGCTGGATGTGAGTTTTTTGGTGGATATCCATTAACTCCTTCAAGTGAAGTAATGCATACAATATCTGATCTTTTACCAAGAGCAGGTGGTGCAGCAATTCAAATGGAAGATGAAATTGCAGGAGTTTGTTGTGCGATTGGTGCAGCAATGAGTGGAAAACGTTCGCTGACTGCAACGTCTGGACCTGGTATTTCTTTAAAAGCAGAAAATATTGGTTTGGCATTTATTGCTGAAGTTCCATTAGTAATTGTCAACGTTATGCGAGGAGGACCATCTACTGGACTTCCAACACGTGTTTCTCAAGGGGATGTTTTACAAGCAAAATCACCAACACATGGGGATTATAAATCAATTACATTGTGTGCTGGAACACTTTCTGAGTGTTATACAGAAACAGTAAGAGCATTTAATCTTGCGGACAGATTTATGCAACCGGTGTTTGTTTTATTGGATGAAACCATTGGTCACATGAGTGGAAAAGCAACATTACCTACATTAGATGAAGTCAAAGCAGGGATTAAATTAAGAAAAACATTTGATGGAGCTGCAGCTGATTATAAACCATACGAGTGTGCAGATGACCAACCGGCAGTTTTAAATCCAATGTTTAAAGGGTACCGATACCACTATACAGGATTACATCACGATGAAAATGGTCATCCAACTGAAGATGAGCAAAAATGTGATGCTCTCTTAAAAAGACTTTTCAAAAAAGTTGATGCCCATACAGATGAACTTGAATTAAATGAAGAGTATATGTTAGACGATGCTGAAGTAATGATTATTGCGTATGGTTCAGTAGCACTTTCTGCTAAAGAAGCGGTTAACAGATTACGAGCAGAAGGTATTAAAGTTGGAATGTTCAGACCCATTACATTATGGCCAAGCCCTTCTAAACGAATTAAAGAGTTATGTGATAAATTCAAAAAAGTATTAGTCACTGAGTTAAACTTAGGTCAATACATTGAAGAGATTGAAAGAGTAAGTGGACGAAGAGATTTCGCAACGCTGTTTAAAGCAAATGGAAGACCAATTGCTCCACTTGAAATCATTGAAAAAGTGAAAGGAATGTAACATGGCATTTAATTACGATGAATATTTAAGAACTAAAAAAATGCCAACACTTTGGTGTTGGGGATGTGGTGATGGTGTAATTTTAAAAGCGTTTATTCGAGCAATCGACAAACTGGGATGGAACATGGACGATGTGTGTGTTGTTTCTGGTATTGGATGTTCTGGACGATTTTCTTCATACATCAACTGTAACACCGTTCACACAACACATGGTAGAACCATTGCGTATGCAACTGGAATTAAATTGGCAAATCCCGATAAAAAAGTATTCTGTATCACTGGAGATGGAGATGGTTTAGCTATTGGTGGAAACCACACAATCCACGGTTGTAGAAGAAATATTGATATTAACCATATTGTGATTAACAACTTTATTTACGGATTAACCAACTCTCAAACAAGTCCTACAACTCCTCAAGGTATGTGGACAGTTACAATGAAAAGAGGAAACATTGACCCTACTTTTGATGCGTGTAACTTAGCAATTGGAGCGGGAGCTACATTTGTGGCACGTGAGACAATGTTAGATCCTAAAAAACTTGAAAAAGTTTTTGTTCAAGGGTTTGAACACAATGGGTATTCATTTTTTGATATTTTCTCAAACTGCCATGTTAACTTAGGGCGAAAAAATAAAATGAACTCTGCTATGGCAAATTTAGAGTGGATTGATTCAATTACCGCTTCTAAAACAAAGTTTGACAAAATGAGTGACGAAGAAAAAGTTGGTTTATTCCCTACTGGTGTCTTAAAACACGATACTACGAAAAATGAGTATACGGATATGTACAAAAAAGTACAAGAAGCACATCAAAACAAAACTATGGTTCAATTTTAAGGAGACACGTTATGGCTAAAACATTAATGAGATTTACAGGTGTTGGTGGACAAGGTGTACTTCTTGCTGGATCAATTTTTGCTGCTGCTAAAATTAAAGCAGGTGGAAATGGACTTAAAACTTCTACATATACTTCGCAAGTAAGAGGTGGTGCAACGGTAGTTGATATTACCTTAGAAGATGAAGAGATTTTATATCCGTATGCCAATGATGGTGAAATCGATTTTATGCTATCTGTTGCACAAGTATCGTATGACCAATTCAAAAAAGGGGTTAAACCCGGTGGAATTATTGTAGTTGAGCCCAATTTGGTTCACCCGACAGATGAAGACAGAAAAAAATGGAAAATCTTTGAAATTCCCATTATTACCATTGCCAAAGAAGAAGTAGGAAACGTGATTACTCAATCAGTTCTTGCTCTTGCGATTGCAAACTTTATGACAGGTGAAACCGTTGCAAATGATATTTTACGAGCAACAATGCTTTCAAAAGTACCTGATAAAGTACATGAAATCAACAACAAAGCCTTTGATCTAGGTTTAAAATACGCTTCAGAAGCAAAACAACTTGCATAAAAAAAGCCCCAAGCGGGGCTTTTTTTACTCTAAAACTCTCTCGATTTCTTAATTATTGATTAAAATTCTTATTTCCACTTAGTAATATTAAAAATAATATTTATATGACTTTTATTCTTGTGTGATTTTTGTTATACTCAATAAAGTTTGACAATAAGGAAATAAAATGACCGTTCAAAATCAAACAGATTGGACACAAAAAACTTTGCTGAAAAACGAACAAAGGATTCGTAATGCAGAAAGATATGACGTTCCATTGGCGTTTCAATATGTTTTTGATGCCGAAATAGCAAAAGGGAAAATTCAATCACAAGCACTATTTGCTGCAAATTATTATGCCTCATCAGGTTTGTTATACAGTTTTGAAGAAAAACTGTTGGAAGTAGAAAATGGAGATGAAAATTCAAAATATCCTTTTTGGGATGATCCAAAATATAAAAGGCAAGAAGAGATTGCGGTAGAACGAGCCTATCAAGAGAGTATTAGAACCAATGAAAATGCTTATGAGGATGCCCCTAAGTTTGAAGCTTTTGTTAAAGAAGAAATGGAAAAGGGGCAAACTGAAACTCAAGCAATAGGAAGAGCATATTTATATGCAGTTAGTGGATTGTTAGACTATGGAAAACAAAGAGTAACTTCTTTAATTTGTGCTTTACCCTTTGAAGACCAAAAAAACCATGGCTTACATCTTTTTAATAACCCATTGCTTACTCAAGCGGTTA
>JBAYZM010000133.1:0-6950 GCA_041672515.1 Arcobacteraceae bacterium | reverse complement strand
TACGGCACCTGACTCTACAACACGTTGAAGAGACTCCTCTTTGGCTTTAAAATCGGGAATTAAAATCTCCACTTGTGTTTGAGGTGATTTTTCTAAAATATCTTGGGTAACACGGTAAAATTGTTCTGCTCCACCGTCTTTTAAATCGTCTCTTGCAGGACTGGTGATAACTACAAATTTTAAACCTAAGTGTAAGACGGAAGTCGTCACTTTTTGGATTTCTGTTACGTCCACTTCTGTGGGAAGTCCTGTGTGCACGTTGCAATAACTGCATCTTCGTGTGCAAATGTTACCCAAAATTAAAAAGGTGGCATTTTTTTTGGAAAAACACTCGCTGATATTGGGGCATTTGGCTTCTTGACAAATGGTGTGTAAGCCACCAACATCTTTTAAAAGGGTTTCCATCTCTATTTGTGCGGCGGGGGTGATTTTTTTTCGTAGCCACACGGGTTTTTTATATTCGGCTTTATTATTTGGTGCTGTCATTTGGATTCTCCAATAATTTCTTTAAATAGGTTTCTTCTTTTTCATTTAAGTTTGATGTTTCTAATGGCACATCAAACGTTTGTCTAAACGCGTTGGTTAATTTTTGTATGGCATCGCCAAAACTGAGTTTTACGCCAATGTCTTCTAAACTTTGCCCAAACTCTTTGCTTTGGGAGGTTTTGAATAAAGGAATAGAACCGTGTTGAAAAATCATATTTTTGGTGCGTTTTTGGGCATTTCCACCTATTTTAACGCCTTGTATGATAATGTCATACGCTTCATACCCCACTTGGCAAAAATTGCTTTTACTTAAAAGTATTGCTTCATTGTCTTTGGCATACGAAGCACATAAATTTAAGCTTTCATAAAAAGACAATAAAAAAGAGCAAATCTTTTCATAGCTTTGTTTGACCGATAAATTGTTTAAATACGAGCTGGGTAAAACCAAACTGTACGAAACATCATGCCCATGAAACAAAACACCACCGCCCGTCATACGTTTGGCACAATTGCCTTGATATTGTTGATAATATTCACTGTACGTTTGCGTATCTTGTGAAACTCCAACGGTAAAAGAGTTTTCCCACGTATAAAATCGCAAAATGGGTTTATCTTCTTTTTGAAATGACATTGCTAAGGCTTTATCGATTGCCATATTAAGCTTTGCACTTTGATTGTACGTGTAAATTACTCTAAAAGTGGTTGGATTGTCCATAAAAACTCTTTTTACCTTAATCTGATATAACGTGTTAACTTAAATAAAACTTGGTTTTTGAACGATAATTATAACCTTTATCTTAAGTTAATACTAATATTGAAAAATCTAATTATTTCAATTAAGTTTAATTTAATTGATATGAACAAGATATGATATAATGTACATAAGTAGTACAATTTGGTAAAAAGTGAGACATAAAGATTATTAAGTTATTTAAAAATTATGTAATAACTTAAGTATTCATTAATTTATTAATATAATATTTTCGGCAAAAAAGAGAAAATTATCTAAAAACTACAATAAAAATTTTATTTCCTTATAATTTTACTTTACTCAAAAAAGCTAACAACCCAATAAGTTATTTACAGTAATATGTTAGTTCCAATAGTTAAATATTGTTTAAGTATTTAACGAAACAAAAATATTATTGAAAAGGAAATGTATGTCTATTATTTTGAATTTAGAAGATGTTGATCCATCGGAAACACAAGAATGGATAGAAGCTTTAGAAGTGGTTATTGAAGAAGAGGGAAGTTCTCGTGCTCACTTCTTACTTGAAAAACTCATAGATAAAGCAAGAAGAAGTGGTGCGTATTTACCCTACAGCGCTACAACGGCGTATGTAAACACCATCCCTGTTGAACAAGAGCCAAAAATGCCAGGAAATCTTTCATTAGAGCGAAAGATTCGTTCAATAATCAGATGGAATGCCCAAGCCATGGTTTTACGTGCTTCAAAAAAAGAGTTAGAACTGGGTGGTCATATTTCATCGTTTCAATCATCGGCTACATTATATGATGTTGCTTTTAATCATTTTTTTAAAGCACCCAATCATCCAAATGGGGGCGATTTAATATTTTTTCAAGGGCATATTGCTCCTGGAATTTACGCACGGTCATTTGTTGAAGGGCGAATTTCTCAAGAACAAATGGATAATTTTAGACAAGAAGCTTTAGGCGATGGTTTATCTTCATATCCTCACCCAAAACTTATGCCACAATATTGGCAATTCCCCACAGTTTCAATGGGATTAGGACCTATTCAAGCCATTTATCAAGCACGATTCTTAAAATATTTAACCGACAGAGGCATTAAAGATTGCTCAAAACAAAAAGTCTACTGTTTTATGGGCGATGGTGAGTGTGATGAACCAGAATCGCTGGGAGCCATTGGATTGGCTAGCCGAGAAGCTTTAGACAATCTTATTTTTGTTGTCAACTGTAACTTGCAACGTCTTGATGGTCCTGTGCGTGGAAATGGGAAAATTATCCAAGAGTTAGAGAGCCAATTTCGAGGTGCTGGTTGGGAAGTAACTAAAGTGATTTGGGGAAGACATTGGGATGAATTACTTGCCAAAGACACTTCGGGGAAACTGCTTGAACTCATGGAAGAAACGGTTGATGGAGAGTATCAAAACTTCAAGCAAAAAGGTGGAGCATACACACGAGAACACTTTTTTAATAAATACCCTGAAACGGCCAAACTCGTAGAAAATATGAGTGATGATGATATTTGGGCATTAAACCGAGGAGGGCATGACCCAATTAAAGTCTATGCTGCATTTAAAAAAGCCAATGAAACAGTCGGACGACCAACCGTTATTTTAGCCAAAACGGTTAAAGGGTATGGAATGGGAGAAGCAGCTGAGGGTAAAAATATTGCTCATGGGGTTAAAAAAGTCGATTTGGCATCTTTAAGACAATTTAGAGACCGATTTGATATTCCCATTCATGATGAAGATTTAGAAAAAGTTCCTTACTATTTACCCGACCCAAACAGTGAAGAAGCTCAATATATTAAAGCAAAAAGAGAAGAACTGGGAGGATACGTTCCTCAAAGACGAACTGCTTTTTCAACACCGTTGGATATTCCCGCATTAAGTGCGTTTGATTCGATTTTAGAAGGCTCAGCTGACCGAGAAATCTCTACAACCATGGCATTTGTACGGGTTTTAAATGTGTTAGTCAAAGACAAAAGCATTGGTAAACGAATTGTGCCAATTGTTCCAGATGAAGCACGAACATTTGGTATGGAAGGAATGTTCCGACAATTGGGAATTTACTCATCTGAAGGACAAAAATATATTCCACAAGACCGAGACCAAGTGGCGTATTATAAAGAGGATAAAAAAGGGCAAGTACTTCAAGAAGGAATCAATGAACTTGGAGCCATGGGTTCATGGGTAGCAGCTGCTACGTCGTATTCTGTAAATGATTGTCCTATGATTCCATTTTATGTATTTTACTCAATGTTTGGATTTCAACGAACGGGCGACATGTGTTGGGCAGCGGGAGATCAAAAAGCACGAGGTTTCTTAGTGGGTGGAACATCGGGGCGAACCACACTAAATGGTGAGGGTCTTCAACACGAAGATGGGCATTCTCATATTATTGCCAATACCATTCCAAGTTGTGTGACGTATGATCCAACGTATGGATATGAAGTGGCAGTCATTGTACAAAATGGAATTGAAAGAATGTATGGAGAAGCACAAGAAGATATTTTCTATTATTTAACCACACTCAATGAAAACTACAAACAACCTGCGATGCCAAAAGGGGTTGAAGAGGGAATTATCAAAGGAATTTACAAGTTAAAGAGCGTAGAAGCTAAAAACAACTATAAAGTAAAATTGTTAGGTTCGGGTTCTATTTTCCAACAAGTTCTGGCAGCTGCTGATATTTTAGCTTCCGAGTATGGAATTGCTTCGGATATTTATTCGGTGACTTCATACAATGAACTCACACGAGAAGCGCAAGATGTTGAGCGAGATAATTTACTCAATATTGAAGCAAAAGAAAAAGTTGCTTACATAGACCAAGTACTTGGAAGTGACGATGAAAATATTATTATTTCAGCCACAGATTATATGAAATCGTACAGCGAACAGTTGTCTCCTTTTGTAAAAGGAAGTTTCAAAGCTTTAGGAACAGATGGTTTTGGACGAAGTGATTCCAGAGAGAATTTACGAAAATTCTTTGAAGTGGATACCCATTTTATTGTCTTTACAACATTAGCACAATTAGCCAAAGCCAATAAAGTCAAAAAATCGGTGGTGGTAGAAGCCATGAAAAAATACAATATTGATGCTTCTAAAATCAATCCAGTCAAAGCATAAGGAGTAAACAATGAGTACAATTCACGAAATTTTTATTCCTGATTTAGGTGCGGATAAAGACGTTGATTTAATCGATGTCATGGTTAAAGTAGGTGATGTGGTAGAAGTTGAAGATGGCTTAATTACCCTAGAGACTGAAAAAGCGTCTATGGATGTGCCAACAACACATGCAGGTGTCATCAAAGAGGTTTTACTGAAAGCGGGTATGAAAGTCAATTCGGGGGATTTAATCGCTCGAATTGAAGTGCAAGAAGAATCTACACCACCGTTAGAAACAACAAAAAACACACAAGCTAAAGAGTCAAGTACGCCTGTAATCGTTGAGCCAGAAAAGCCAACGCCAACAGCCCAACCCATGGATTTAAAAACAGCCGAAGCCCAACTTAAAGCAACATTGGCAAGTAACGCTGAAGTTTCATGCCAATTTGTAAAAGAACAAACTATTTGCTCGGTGGTTGAAGAAGTCTATGTGCCTGATTTAGGTGCCGATAAAGACGTCGATTTAATTGAAGTGATGGTAAAAGTAGGGGACACAGTTGAGTTTGAAGATGGTTTAATCACGTTAGAAACAGAAAAAGCTTCTATGGATGTTCCAGCACCTTTTGCGGGGGAAATTATAGAACTGTTTGTAACTGCGGGTACAAAAGTCAACAGCGGTGATTTGATTGCTAAAATGGTCAAAACGGTTGTTATGGAAAACAAAGTTCCTACGCCTGTAAGCAGTGAAACTCCTAAAAAAGAGGAGCCTAAAAAAGCAACTACTACGCTTCAAGAAGCTGTATCAGTCAGTGTTGAACATGAAGCCACCAGTGTCTTAAACAAAAAAGCCACCAAAATCTATGCTTCGCCATCGGTGAGAAAACTCGCCCGTGAGTTTGGTGTGGATTTAGGGTTTGTTAAAGGAAGTGGGCGAAAAAACAGACTTTTAAAAGAGGACATCAAAGCGTATGTTAAAGAGCAACTCAATAAACCAGCAAGTGCTGCTACGGGTGTTGGTTTTGGGTTTAATTTACCTCAAGCCAAAGAGATAGACTTTAGCCAATTTGGTGAAATACAAACAGTAGAGTTAAGCCGAATTCAAAAAATTTCAGGGCCAAGCTTACACAGAAATTGGCTTGCCATGCCACATGTGACACAGTTTGATGAAGCCGATATTACTGAACTTGAAAAATTCAGAAAAGAGCAAAATGAAGTTGCAAAAGATTTTAAACTTTCACCGTTGGTGTTTGTGGTTAAAGCTGTTGCTAAAGCTCTGGAGATTCACCCTAAATTTAACGCATCATTGAGTGCCGATGGGCAAAGTTTAATACTAAAAAAATATTTCCATATTGCCATTGCTGTAGATACTCCCAATGGATTGGTTGTGCCTGTCATTCGTGATGTGAACAAAAAAGGCTTTAAAGAAATCGCTATTGAAATGGCAGAAATTTCACAAAAAGCCCGAGAGGGGAAACTTAAAGCCACCGATATGCAAGGGGCATCTTTTACCATTTCAAGTTTAGGTGGAATTGGGGGAACGTATTTTACGCCAATTATCAATGCCCCTGAAGTGGCGATTTTAGGATTGTCAAAATCGGAATTTAAACCTAAATGGAACGGTGAAACTTTTGAGCCTGCTTTGATGTTGCCATTAAGTTTATCGTATGACCATAAAGTCATCGATGGTGCCGATGGAGCAAGATTTACAACAACACTCTCGAAATTGCTTGGCGATATTCGATTATTAAATTTGTAAATAAAGAGTAACTCGTTACTCTCTTTAGGGTTTGTTTCTTTAAAGAGAGCTTTGCTCTTTTGATAAAAGAAATTATAAGATAAAGGTTCCTTCAAAATAGGAACTATTTTTAAGGATTGCTATGAATGAAGTAAAAGGACAAGTATTAGTCATAGGAGCAGGACCTGGGGGATACTCAGCCGCTTTTAGATGTGCCGATTTAGGTTTGGATACAGTATTAGTCGAACGACACCCAACATTGGGTGGTGTGTGTTTAAATGTGGGGTGTATTCCTTCAAAAGCATTGTTGCATGTGGCTAAAGTGATTGAAGAAGCAGAACACATTGAACACGCAGGAGTGAGCTTTGGAAAACCTACTATTGATATTGAAAAAGTTGCCGCATACAAAAGTGGTGTAGTAAAAAGACTCACCGATGGTTTGGGTGCCATGGCAAAAATGAGAAAAGTTACCGTCATACAAGGGACGGCAACATTTCTTGATGATCATTCAGTGATGGTTGCACACACCAACAGCGATGAACAAACCAAAGTCAGCTTTGATAATTGTATCATCGCTGCTGGAAGCCAAAGCTCTAAGATGTCGTTTATTCCTCATGAAGACCCACGAATTTGGGATTCAACTAACGCTTTAGAAGTTAAAACAGTTCCCAAAAGACTGCTTGTGATGGGCGGAGGAATTATTGGTTTAGAGATGGGTACAGTGTACCAAAAATTGGGTTCAGTAGTTGATTTTGTCGTACGAGGAAACCAACTCATGTCGGGAACGGACAGCGACATTGTGAAGCTTTATACTAAAGCCAATGCCAAACGATTTAACATCATGTTTAAAACGCAAGCACAAGCAATTATTCCTAAACAAGAGGGTATTTACGTAGAGTCTAAAGGTGAAAATG
>JBAYZM010000132.1:0-7064 GCA_041672515.1 Arcobacteraceae bacterium | reverse complement strand
TAATTGAAAAGTTGTTTCCGCAACATGCCCAAAACTTTGAAGAGTACTTCAAGGTGTTAAAAGAGGATGAATTGGAGACGTTATTTACACTTCTAAAAAAGTTGCAAAAAGCACAATAACTTTTTTATGAGTGCATAGTACTAATTAGTAATAAAGGAAAAAATATGAAATTTTTAAAATTAAGTTTAGCATCAATCATTGCATCAACAGCGTTGTTTGCAGGTACGTATAATGTGGATACCAGTCACTCTCACATAGGATTCAAAATCAAACACATGATGATTTCAAATGTCAAAGGAAGTTTTGATACATTTTCAGGAGTCATAGAATACGATGAAGCCACCAAAACATTTAAAGCCATCACAGGAAAAATCGAGGCTGCTTCAATTAACACAGCCAATGAAAAAAGAGATGTGCATTTAAAATCGGCTGATTTTTTTGATGTAGCGCAATTCCCAGAAATTACGTTTGTACTTAAAAAAGTTGAAGAGAACAGTGTGTATGGAGAACTTAGTATTCATGGGGTTAAAAAATTGGTTAAGCTTGAATTAGAAAACAATGGTATTGCAAAAGATCCTTGGGGAAATCAACGAATGGGATTGGCTTTAAAAGGTGAAATCAATCGAAAAGATTTTGGACTTAATTGGAATAAAGCCCTTGAAACAGGTGGAGTTCTAGTAGGTGAAACGGTGAAACTTGAAATCGAATTGGAAGCCATTTTAGCCAAATAAGGATTAGGGGGCTTCCCTAATCTTTCCTACTCAACTGCTTCCCCAGACATGTATGACCTTAATTGAGAATATTCAAAGAATTACTGAGAATAAGTAAAGGATAAACCATGCTACAAAAGATTTCTAAAGAACAAATGTTTACATCAAATTTAGGTTGGTTAGAGAGTCGATTTCATTTTAGCTTTGATCAATACGGAGATATTAATAATATGAATTTTGGTGTTTTAAGAGTATTAAATGACGACATTGTCCATCCTCAAAGCGGGTTTGGTCTGCATCCTCATAACAATATGGAAATCATTTCATATGTTGTACAAGGAGAAATTACCCACAAAGATTCTATGGGAAATGTTGAGAGTTTAAAAAGAGGTGAAGTGCAATACATGAGTGCAGGAACAGGCGTACAGCACAGTGAATACAACCACGGCAATGTGGATTTACGATTGCTTCAAATTTGGATTTTACCCCCTTTAAAAGATGTTTCACCTTTGTATGGTTCGCATAAGTATAAAGATGAGGAGAGAAAAAATAGGCTTTTAAATATTGTTTCCTCTCAAACTGGAAAGGCTAAAGTAAAAATCCATCAAGAAGTTGGCATATATGTCAGTGAACTTGAGAAAGATAAATCGTTAGTGTTTACGATAAAAGAAAATCATCAACTTTACTTTGTACAAATTGAAGGCAGCAGTTTGGTTAATGGAATAAAACTTCATTTTGGGGATGCACTTAAAATTCAAGATGAAAAACTGTTGGATATTAACGCATTGAGTGATTCACATTTTTTGTTTATTGAGATGCCAAAGGCATAATATTTAGGGCATAAAAAAAGAGTACTTAAAAAAGTACTCTTCTTCAGGGGCTCAAACACACCACTTAAAAAGGTGCCTTGCTATGTTCCCATCCTGGGGCGTTATCTTTAAAAGCAATTGTAAGAGGCTAAAGAAGAGCATTCAAAATACCGTGGTATTCTCAATGTTCTTCTTGAAAGTCTGCAATTATAGCTAAGAAATCTTAAATTTTGGATAAACTTTTTGATATAATAACAGATGGTCTATATAACTCTTTTTTTCAGCGCTTTTATCTCCGCAACCTTTTTCCCTTTGGGCAGTGAAGCTTTATTTCTTTACAATATCAATGAGGGGTACAATCTTCTTTTATTACTCTTGTTTGCTACACTTGGCAATGTTTTAGGCTCGTGTTTGAATTATTATTTTGGGTTAAAAGGGGAAGCCTATTTAGAAGAGAAACGCTATATTAAAAAAGAGAAAATGGTTTATTTTAAAACGCTTTTTGACAAATATGGAGGTTACTCTTTGCTGCTTTCGTGGATGCCTATTATTGGTGATCCCATTACCTTTATGGCGGGAATTTTAAAATACAATTTCAAATATTTTTTACTCTTAGTGTTGATTGCAAAATTTGGGCGTTATGCTATTTTAGCTTTTGGATATACGTTATTTTAAATAATATTAATACTGTACGCTTTAAATGAAGCAAAAATGGTATCGCCTAGTTCAATATGAAGTTTCATGCAACTTGAGGTGGTGACTTTAGCATAAATAATATCACCACTTCCACAATCGATTTTAATCGTAGAATTAATGCCATCATCGGTTATTTTTAACACTTCACCCTCTAAAATATTTCGAGCGCTGTTGGTATTTTGACTTTTGGTTAATACAATCGTATTGGTTTCGATTAAAAAAGTGATTTCATCGCCAATTTCTAAAGCCCGCTCCACGACAAATTTTTTACTTTCAATGGAAGTTAAAAGTTGGTTGGATTTGGTTTTTATGGTGATTTCATAATTGTCATTGATGTTCAGTTTATTTTGGATAAAACCCGTCAGTCGGCAAAAAACTGGTTCTTCAAATGTGTCATCAAGTAAATTGGCATTAAATGAGTTGCTCAGTGTTTCAAAGTAGTTGTGGTACAAAGCTGATACTTCCCCATAGGCTTTGATGAGTTCTTTGGCGTACGCAGTTATAACCGTGCCACCACCACCAACACCACCCGTTACTTTCGTAACAAGAGGTTTGTTGGAGAGTTTATTCATGATATCAACACTGTCCCATGCCGCTTTATAGCTCATTTTCATCTGCTTAGCTGCTTTTGAAATAGAACCATAAATTTGAATGTTTTGCAACAGTTCGACTCTGCCTTTTCCAATAAAACCACGGTTATCTTTTTGTATCCAGATGTTTCCATCGATGTCAAATAATTTTTTCATAACCGTAATATAACGAATTTTGATTTAAAAAGAGTTGGTAAACTTTTTTCTAGAAATCACTGACGTTTTCGTATTGTTCTCGGCTTGCCATTGGAACAGCTTCAATAAATTTTTGCTCTTTTACGCTTGGAAGCATTAAACCTTTCGATTTATGTTCTCTGATTTTATAGACACCTTGGGCATTTTTTGAAGCATAATACTCTTCAAAATCAGCCGTATAAGGCATATCCCAAACAATTGCACCTTCAGTTGGACAGGCTTCTGCACATCTTGGAGTATCTGCGTGGTCTACACACTCAACACAGGTTTCAGGTTTGACGTAAAAAATATCGTCATAAGGACTTTTTTCATTTCCCTCTTCTAAAATAGCTGCTACGGGACACTCACTCATACATGCCTCACAACTAATACACTCACTTGTAATTTTAACCGCCATTGGTAATCCTTTAAATAGAAATATTTAGCAGTTATAATGCAAAAGTTATTCCAAAGAGGCATACCACGCTTTTAAGTTACTCTCTTTAAAGGCTTTTTTGGTGTAAAACAGTTTGGCGTGATGGTTATTTTCATCACAAACCAGTTGCAATCGTTTGAAGTCGTTGTGCAGGGCAAATTGTTTGATGTGTTCAAACAGTTGCGTTCCTACACCCAATTGCTTATACTCTTCATCGACGACAAAATCTTCAATCAGCGCACTTTTCGCCCCACTGACGCTCGAAATAAGCGTTTGAAGCGTAATCATGGCAATCACTTCATTGTCAAATTTCCCCACAAACACATAGCTGGTACTATTTTTAATGAGTTGTTCCAACCCTTGCGTGTGTTTTTGTGGATTAAAGGTAAAATCTTTTTCAATACAAAAAAGTTGTTCCAATAATTTCACTAAAAATGGGATGTCTTCAAGACTGGCTTGACAAATTTGTAAATTATTTCTCAATATCACGATAGGCTATCTCTTTTTGAATACTTTTTGTAGGAGCAACTTTTTTAAAATGAAGTTCCACCTCTTTGCTTTTTTTGATGTACTCTTTGGTAATAATACAGGCGAGTATATCATCTTTGGAAGGAATTTCATATAAAATTGGCAACATGAGTTTTTCAATAATACCTCTTAAACCTCGAGCGCCTACATCTTTCTCAAATGCAATGTCGGCAATCTCATCTAAAGCTTCATCGTTGAATTTAAGTTCTACCCCATCGAGTTCAAACAAGGCTTCGTATTGCTTCGTAATGGCATTCTTAGGTTCGGTTAACACTTTGACTAAATCCTCTTTGGAGAGTTTATTCAGTTGGGCAATAACGGGAATTCGTCCTACAAACTCAGGAATAAGTCCAAAAGAGATTAACTCTTTGGCTTCAATCTCTTTGTCTTCTTTTTGAGTGGGTTCATTTAAAAAGCCCATTTTAGAACTCTTTATTTTCTCTTCATCTTTTCGCAATCCCACAAATGCTCCACCACAAATAAACAAAACGTGTGTGGTATCAAACAAAATGGTTTCGGCACTGGAGTTTTTTCGACTCCCTTTGACGGGAACATATACATCTGCCCCTTCTAAGATTTTAAGTAAACCTTGCTGTACTCCTTCTCCGCTGACATCTCGACCACTGGTGGCACTCTCACTTTTGTTGGCAATTTTATCAATTTCATCAATATAAACAATACCTCGTTGGGCTCTTTGGACATCAAAATCAGCCGCAGCCAACAGTCGTGAAAGAATCGACTCCACATCTTCCCCAACATAGCCAGCTTCTGTTAATGCCGTCGCATCAGCAACCGCAAAAGGAACGTCCATGATTTTTGCCAAAGATTTGGCTAAAAGCGTTTTTCCAGAACCTGTAGGACCAATGAGCATAATATTGGATTTTTCAAGTTCCACATTTTTGTGTACGGGTTTATCAATTCTTTTGTAGTGATTGTACAATGCCACGGCCAAAACTTTTTTGGCTTCATCTTGCCCAATGACATAATCGTCTAAATGTTCTTTGATTTTAATGGGAACACTTAAACCCTTTTGGAACTCTTTTTTGGCTTCTTGTAATGCTTCTTTGCTTAAAACCGACGAACACATGGTAATACACTCATCACAAATGTGAGCGTGTTCACTGCTGAATATTTTTTTGACCTCTTCTAAGGGTTTGCCACAAAAGTCGCAAATGGTAGGTGTTTTATTATCCATGGCTTTTTATAAATTCATCAATACTCATTTTAATATTCTCTAAATTATGAGTACGTATGAATTTTTCCTCTTTTTTAGTTAATTCTTCTTTGTCAAGCAGTGTAATTCCACCTTTTAACTCTAAAGTCACTTCATTGGCAACCATTCTAAAGGTGTCTCTTGAAAAATCCACACCCATAAAAAGGTACTCTTTGTCTCTTCGTAAATCTTTTAAAATAGGAGGAATGGCATATCCGCCCATGGCTTCAGTTAACCAATCTACAAAGTCAGCATCCGAAATAACAAAGTTCATTTCAGGTTTTGTACTTCCCATTGGTTTAAGTAAAATAGGTAAATCTAAAGTTAACTCTTCTTTAGGAATTCGACTGTAATTTTGAGAAGCCACATCAAATTTATAAATAACAAATCGATCATAATCGGCTGAGATTCTTGAAATTCCTGTAATTAAAATATGCTCAATGTCGTTATAAATTTTAAGTAATGAGTCATCCATATTGGTGTCAATAACATATTTTGGTTGAATGGTTTTAAGCCATTGGTACGTTAAAGGAAGGTCATACTCTTTTGAACTGTAAATGTGATTGGTCATTTGTATGATAAATTCTCGACCTTTTCGTTGTTCTAAACTCATAGCTGCTCGTGAATATTCGTACATCAATCGATGACTCATGGCTCGACCATTGTTCAAAGCTAAAATCATTGAATCACTGTCATAGGGAAGAGTGGTTCCATCTTTTGCCACACTGTCTTTAAAAATTCCCATACCTAAAAAGGGTATTAAAGACCCCTCTTGCAGTTTCTGTTTTATATCATCCATGACAACCAACTCCTGTGTATGATTGGTATACCTTGTTTAATTCTACTCGAACACGCTCCATTGCAAAGCCCTGTTCTAAGTCATTAGGCATATCTATGTGATAAATGGCACCATCTTTACCGATTAAAAAGAGTGCTTTTGTTAATTTATTTTCTAAAGAGCCACTTACAATTTTTGTTCCATACATACTTCCAAACTCATCATTGACATCAAAAGCTGGAATTAATTTTTTAAATGTGTAATCAAATTCAAGGGGTTCATTAAAAATAATATAGGTAAATATCTCAACTTTGGCATCATTCATAAACTCATCAAACGCGATGATTTCTTCTTTAAATGCTTCAAATGAAGGATATGAGAGAAAAATCTGAATCGTTCTATTGGGACTGTTTTTTGAAATATGCAAAGGGTGGTTGTCTAATCCCAATGCTTCAACATCCTCTGCTGCGTATCCAATGTCGATAAATTCGTCAATCAGTTCAAGGTTTTCATTTTTGTAAGTTATTTTAGAGTTCATATTTTTTTATTTTATACCCAATTTGTCGTAGTGTGATTCCAAGCTCTTTTGCGGCTTGCGACTGATTCCCATTATGTCGTTGCAGTGATTCAATCACGGCTTCTCTTTCGAGGTCATCTAAGGTTTTTTTCATAGGTGGCGTTGTGGTTGTACTTTGAACATTGTTTTCATGAAAAGCAGGTAACAATAAAAGCATGTCGCTTTGACTGATACCCTCTTCATTGCCCATTAGAACAATACGTTCAATGGTGTTTTCCAGTTCACGAACATTACCAGGCCATGGGTAAGAACACAGCGTATTCATGGCTTCTTCGGTGATTTTGACCACTTTTTTGTGGTTTTTAATGGCTCGTTCCAAAAAGAAATTCACCAACAGCTTAATGTCATCACCTCGTTGTCTTAAAGGCGGTAAATCAATGGGAATAACATTGAGTCGATAGTATAAATCTTCTCTAAAATCCCCTTTTTTAACCATCTCTTCTAAGTTTCGATTGGTTGCAGCCACGAGTCGAACATTGACTTTAATGGTTTTACTTCCACCCACACGTTCAAACTCTCTTTCTTGTAAAACTCGTAAAAGTTTGACTTGAGC
>JBAYZM010000131.1:0-7083 GCA_041672515.1 Arcobacteraceae bacterium | reverse complement strand
GTGGCCTCAACATGGAGGAAAAATATGCTTTCTAGAAAACAAATTGAACAAAGAAAGTACATAAGGCCGGAAATAATGTTTGTCGCTAAAGAGATGGAAAAAACAATGCGAAAACACGACGGTTCGAAGGGGGATTCGTGGAGAACATGTGATATTTTTTATCTAATGGAAAAACTAATCGAAGAAAAGAACGAAGTGGAAAACGCGTTTGATAATCTTATATATCACGATTTCAAAGACGGAGGGCAGTTCAGGGGCGAAATAGTAGATCTCGCGAACGTATGTATGATGTTGTGGAATCGTAAGGATGGTTGATAAAATGAGGCTTAAAATTAGAAAATTAATTAAAAGAGCAAAATTTAATATTTTTCTTTGGAATCGTGAAAGTGGGGAACTAAAGGAAACAGGGCAATTTTTAAGACTTACAAAATGTACAACTATTGCACAAATAGATGAAAGATATTTTTTACTAGCTTTATAAGTTTTGAGGAAAAAATGATTGAAGATTATATTTTTGTATTACTCATTTTAGTAATACTTTACTTTTTTATTCGGATGCATAGGAGTATAAGAAAATGAATGAAGCAGAATTTAAAAGGTATTTACACTCTAAAAATGTAAGAGAGACTAGAGCAAAAAAGAAACAGGAAAAGGAAAAAACCGAAAACACCGAATATAAATTTGAATATCTAATAGCTGTTAAATTTGTACAACATAGAAATAAAATTATCAATATGATTTATTTCTCTAATGATGAAAATTTAGGAAAAGAAGAAATAACTAGAAGGCTTAAAACAGTAATAAAAACAAAATTTGAAGTGGTGTAAATGGCAAGAGATAAACCGGCATGTAAATTTTGTAAATCTGGACATGGTTGGAAATACGGAAAAATTATTTCAAAAAAAGGGATGAAACAGCGTTATATATGCAATATTTGCGGAAAAACATTTTATTTAGAAGGTGGTGAAAATGGTTTCGATATCTGATTTTAAAACCGAAGAGGAAAAATTAAAAGCATTAAATTTTTATGTTGAGGCTATAAAAAAACAGAAATATGGAACATATAAGGCCATAGCAGAGAGATTTAATATTTCCGAACGTCAATTAAGAAGAATAAGAAAAGGCACAGCAAAAGTTAACATGAAGCTTTTAAAAAGTGTTAAAAGATCTTTTGAAGCTTTCAAAAAACATCAATATATGGGTGTTGCAATTGTAGGCCAATCTGGTCTGGTTACGGGAGTTATAATTTATACTCTAACAGAGTTAGCAATTCAAAACGCATTGAAACGACTTGTTGATTCTCAAAATACTGAAAGAGTATATTTTGTTGAATATTACCACTTAGGAATAAAAAATGAAAGTTTTGAATTAAAGCATTTAAATGCTATCATAGGTATCATTGAAGATATAGAGGATAACGAGGGTTTAATTTTTCTAGATAAATTAGGATTTATTGAAGAACTGGCTTCGAAATTAAACGCATCGGATAGGAAAAAAGCCTCTATAATGATCGCCGATATGGTCGTATGATAACTTGGGATATTGAAACTAAGGGGCTTGCAGGTGATTTAGTAATAGGCGGAATTTATAATAATAGTTTATACTGTGAATTTGAAAATTTTGAAGATTTTATTTTTCTTCTTAAAAACGTTTTTGAATCAGATGATATATATGCTCATAACGGTGGAAAATATGATAATAGATATTTGTTAGAATTTTTTAGATACAGAAAAATTGAAATAACAAATATATTATATATTAATAATGGATTAATTTTTAACGCTAAAATAGGAAAAAATCTGTATAAATTTAGAGATTCAATTCATTTATTACCACGATCATTAGATTCATTGTCTAAAAGTTTTAATGTTAAACATAAAAAGCAATCTGATTTTAATATGAAAAAATGGTTAAATGATGGTTACAAAATTACTGATGAACTTAGATATTATCTAAAAATGGATTGCATCTCACTATATGAAATATTAAAAACATTTAACACTACTTTTGATATTAAACCGGGACTAACAATAGCATCAACAGCTTTTAAGGAATTATTATCTTCAAATTATAAAAATATTTCACTAAAAAATCTTTGTGTAAATACATTGTCAAAATTAAAAGAAGAATGGATAAGGAAAGCCTATAAAGGGGGCCGGGTTGAGGTTTTTGAAAGATTAGTAAAAAATTTTTATAAATATGACGTTAATAGTCTTTATCCTTCTGCAATGAAAACAAAAGATTATCCTTTTGGCAAGTATTTTGAATGTAATCAAGAGGAATCAGAAAAAGCATTAGCTCAAGGAAAATTGGGTATTTGTGAATGCGAAATAAAAGTTAAAAATATGGAAATTCCATATTTAGGATTTAGGTATGATGAAAAATTAATTTTTCCTGTTGGATCATGGCGAGATACTATAACATCCTTAGAAGTAATAGAGGCCAGAAAAAGAGGATACGAAATAAAAATTATTAAATCAATTTTTTGGACTAATAAAGGAAAAATATTTTATAATTTTGTAGATAAATATTATAAAATAAAAGAAACATCAAAAGAGGCAAAAAAAGAAATAGCAAAATTATTTTTAAATTCTCCCTATGGAAAATTTGCTCAAAAGAGAACACATCGAGCGATAAAATCGGAATTAGAAATAATAAAATCAGGTACTAATATAGATGATATCCAAAGTTTTGATAATGGTTTTATGTTTTCAAAAGAGGAAACATCGTATAAAAATAGGAGTATAAACCCTATTTATGCAATTTTTGTCACTGCATACGCAAGACATATACTCTATGAAGGATTCGAAGCAATTATAAATAATGGAGGAAATATATATTATTGTGACACTGATTGCATATGCTCAGATATTGAATTACCTTTTAAAATGCAGCATAAAACAGAATTGGGAAAATGGGATTTTGAAGGGTTTTATGATGTTGGTGTTTTTATTGCACCAAAATTATACGCTATAAAAAATGATAATGAACTTATAGTTAGAGGAAAGGGGATTAATAGGGAAAAATTAGAAAAATGTACAATAGATGATTTTTTTGATGTTGTAATTAATGAAAATGAGTTAGAATTTTCAGTTGAAAGAGTAACAGGAGTATTTGAGCATTTTAGACGCAAAGATACAGATAAAAATAAATATATTGGCCTAATTAATCAAACTAAAAAAGTATCTGGAAAATACACAAAAAGGCAACTTTTATCAAAATCCTCAACGAAAGCTCTTGAAATAAACCTTATTTAAGCTTGTATGTATTTTATTTTTACATACAAAAAGACACTTTATTTATAGTTGTAAAATAATATACATATGGTGAAAATATGACTAAAACCGAAGAAGTTCTTAAACTTATTTCAGAAGATAAAACAAATGAAGAAATTAAGGCTGAAACTAACGCATCAGATTCACTTATTTCCAGATGCAGAACAAGAATAAAATTGCAGAATGAAAATAAGGATGAAGAAAATGATGATAATCCTACAGATGAAGAAATTGATAATTTAGTTAAAATAAAATTAAAAGCACCTAAAAAAGTTTTAACTAATAACCAAAAAACCGACGAAGATTATAAGTGCATGGGTTGCAATCATGAATGGACGGCAAAAGTTAAGCCTAAATTTTGCCCCAATTGTGGATGTGGTTTCTAATGAATCAAGAACTTGATGTAGATAAAATAATGGAAATAATGGGTTCTGAGCAAACAGGAAATAACGCTAAAGATATTTTTTTTATGCTTGAAAAAGCTGATGAAGTATTACAAAAAGTCGAAGTGGTAATGACAAGACTTGATAGAATGGGTATAAAACCATTACTCGTAAGAGCATTGGGTCAACAACTAGGCATTGATCCTGAAACGCCATTAAAATCTGAAACTTACGATGTACAAAAATTGCCGGCCGTGGTCGAAAATGTACAAGACTAAAATTAATATACAAAATAAAATAATAATAGAAAATGCTACTCAAAGAACAGTATCTATAATTGGTGGGAAGGGGACAGGAAAGACAACATTATTGAAAATGCTTTTAGAAGAAAAAGAAGCTTTTTTAGTTTTTGATCCCCTAAATGTTATAAATTTTGATGGTGATTTTTACCGAATCGGAATAAATAAAAATACCGACGAGAAAAAAATTAAAAATATATCAAAAATTATAAATAAATTTTTGTCTGAAAAAAAGAAAATAGTCTTATATTTTTCTGAGATGATAAAAGAAGAAATAAAAGAAAAAATGGAAATTTTATTCCCTTTACTAAATATAAAAGATTGCTTTGTAGTATTTGACGAGGTTCACGAATTTGTGCCTCATTTTTCAGGTTCGGTTGAAATTGAAAGATTTATTAGACATTGCCGAAACAAAAATATTGGCATAATAATGACTACTCAAAGACCGGCATCAGTGGCAACTAATGTAATCGCATTAACAGATTATCTAATACTATTTCGTGTAACATGGAAAAATGATACTAAAGCAATTGAAGAAATTTTGAAATATCAGTTGGATAAAGCTGAAACAAACAATGCAATAAAAAATATACAAAGTTTCGGCTTTTTGGAAGGATATGCATTAGATTTTATGAAAAAAGAATCGATTTAAATAGTTATAAATCTATATAGATATGGTGAAACTAATATGGTTGATCTTGTACCAAAAGCAAACATGCCGGCCACTAGTGGCCTTGTTGATTCCCTGATTTTGGGAACAGTTAAAGCAGTAGAGGAAAGAGCACTATCGCCAATAATTGGCAACGGGACAGCGAGATCCGGAATTATAAAAATATTCGGCGGGTCTCTGGTTGATTCATCTATTTCTGGAAAGCCCGGAAAATATCTTGGCGGTGCTATGATTATTGATGGAGTCGAAGATATTGTGGCTGGAGTAATTACTCCTAGACTATATGGAACTGAAAACGCATCGGAAGATAATTGGTAAATTATAAAAACATGGAGGAAAAAATATGGTAGACAGTGACGAGGGAGAATTTCGTATTGTGAGAACGGATGCAAGTGAAACTCAGCGTGAAGTATTGTATGCTTGTGCAACAGAATTGCTTGATATTTCAACCGACCCAAGACAGAAACAAATTATTGCCCAATCAATGGCTGGGCTGATGCAAGACGACAAACTGAAACTTGAGCTTAAAGTTTCCGTCGCTACTTCGGTAGACTATGGCTTATCAACTATGCAGATTCCCGTAAGAATCAAAAATATGAGGACAAAAAGCGTATATGAAACATTCTTCAGGCATGGTGATTTTGCAACAGCAGATGTTACAGTTCCCGCAAATAAGTGGACAGAAATAGGCAGCTACACTGTAAAAGCTCAGGAATCCGTAAAAATTGGTCACTCAATTGCCGAAAACTCACGCATTTATGTTGCACTTGTTGAAAATGCCTGAGAGTGGTAACTATGATATCACTCGACCGCAAAGTCAACAAAGACAATGTTCCTACTTTAAGAACCGATAGTAGAAAGACCGTTTCTTATGCTCTTTCTCTAACTTCGGCGAGTTCTGGCAGTGGTGTAAGAGCTGCTAGGAAAAACACTTTTTTAAAGCAGTGAATGGGTGATTTTATGGACCCATTCCAAACTTTTTTGGACTCCGGTTTTTCTGTATGTGTTGCTATATATTTATTATACGAACGGTCAAAATTCAATGCTAAAATTACAGAGAGTCTTACAGAAATAAGTACAACTATGAAAATAATTACTGATAATATAATTAAAAAGGGTTGATCAAATGGTAATACCACTTGTACCGGTTGCTATGGCTGCATTAGGCGGTTTAGCAGGTGGTGCTTTATTGTCGTCTATAGGAATGGGCGGAGACGAACAAACAGAAATACAACGCCAAACAGATATTCAAACAAATTATTCACCAGTGTCAAATATTGTAAACTTTAACGAGCAAAGTTATCAATACATGGCGAATAGTCCTAAAGCGTTGCAAACGACAAAAAAAGAAAGTGCCATAAGGCCGACGGCTGAAGGTAATCCGGCATTGGCATTAATACCGACGGCATCTCAATCTCAAAGTACAGGTATAAAGCCCGCTGATTTTACACCATTAATATTAATTGCTGGTGCTGCATATGTTGCAAGTAGTTTATTGGACGTGAAAAAGTGAAATTAAAAGCTAATACTATAACAAAAATAACATCTGGCTGTTTTACTGATAGCTATATGATGATCGAAAATACTAATACGACGGGCAGTAATGTTTTATATATACTTGATCATGAGCCATACGATCCGGCCGAAATAATTGATAATGGTATTGTTATTGGTGGCTTAGGATTTTTTGAAATACAGAAAATGTCTCAAATAGTTGCATCTAAACCAATTTATGGTTATACAACTGTAAGTAATCTTGATATAAGGGTGTTGAGATTATGAGTATGCCATTTAATTTGTATGCAAATATTACAAGTGGGTTAGATGCAGATAAGCCATTTAATCCATCTGTTAAGGATGTATATATAGCAACGGATACAAAAAAGATTTATGTGTGTTACGAGAAGGTAGGTTTCGATATATCCACTGCCACATTTTCTCAGAGTATCGACACTCAGGACACAGAACCAAGAGGATTAACGTTTAACAACGATGGGTCAAAAATGTATGAGATAGGGGCCACCTCAGATAAAATATATGAATATGTGTTGTCAACTCCATTCGATATATCCACTGCTGTATTTTCTCAGAGCATCAACACTCAGGACACAGGCCCTACAGAGATAGTGTTCAACAGTGACGGGTCAAAAATGTATGAGGTAGGGTTTGGCTCAGATAAAATTTATGAATATGTGTTGTCAACTCCATTCGATATATCCACTGCTGTATTTTCTCAGAGTATCAACACCCAGGACGCATCCCCTACAGGGCTAGCGTTTAACAACGATGGGTCAAAAATGTATGAGGTAGGGAACACCTCAGATAAAATTTATGAATATGTGTTGTCAACTCCATTCGATATATCCACTGCTGTATTTTCTCAGAGTATCAACACCCAGGACGCAACCCCTACAAGAGTAACGTTCAACAGTGACGGGTCAAAAATGTATGAGGTC
>JBAYZM010000130.1:0-7085 GCA_041672515.1 Arcobacteraceae bacterium | reverse complement strand
TCAATACGGCTAAATCCATTTCAGAAGTGGTTAAAAATGGTTTAACCTCTCACATGATTAATGGAAATATGGATCAACGAGATACTTTTATTAACTCCATTTCAAATATGTCCAATGTCAAACAACTGTGGTTTGTTCGCTCTAACGCCGTTACAGAACAATATGGGATTGGTCAAGAAAATGAAAAAATCCGTGACCAAATCGATAATCGAGTTATACGAACAGGAAAAATGGAGTATAAACTCTATGAAAATTTTGCAACCAACGAAACGGTTATGCGTGTTACCATTCCTTATTTAGCGAATACTGATGGTGCAGTTAACTGTTTAAATTGCCACAATGTGAAGTATGGGGAAACACTGGGTGCGGTTTCTATTGAATTGGACATTAATGACTTAAAACATGTGGGACTTCAATCGATTTATATTTTAATTGGAATTACGCTGGTCAGTATGCTTTTGGTTATATTCATTACGTCCAATATTTTAAAACCCTATCTTCAACTCTTTGAAAAAATTGCCATTAGTATTAAAGAAGCCATCAATGGGCGATTTATTCAAGTTAAAACCCCACTAAAACTCTCTTCGGATATGGTAATTTTCACCAATGATTTTAATATGCTTTTAGAGAGTTATAAAGCAACGTTTGATGATATTGATAAAAAATTAAAATATTTTATTGGACAAACCACGTCAAAAGAGAACAAAACTCCATTGGATGAATCAAAATTGATTATTACCAATTTGTCCAACTTGTATCAATTTAAAAAAGAGATTGAACAAGACCAAACCAAAGAAGAAATTTTTGAACGATTGGTGCAAGTGTTGGAAAATCAGTTCCATCAAAAACACTTTACTGTATTTGAAACCAATTTAAAAGATGAATCACGAAAAATAGTCAACCAAGTAGGCACACTTAATTATTGCTGTCCTGCGAGTATGAGCAATCCAAGTTTATGCCGAAGTGCAAGAACAAGTAACGACGTTGTTTCGGTCGATTTTCATAACTCCTGCCCCTGTTTTAGCAGCAATGACTACTACTATTACTGTACAAGTACGAATATTAATAAAAACATTATTATTGTGATTAATTTTGTCCTTGAAACCAAAGAGGCATTACAATATTTAAAAGACAATATGGCATTTATTAAGAGTTATATTAACGAAGCAGCTCCTTCTATTGAAGTTAAAATTCTTTTACAAGCACTTAAAGATTCTGCATTTAGAGATGGATTGACGGGACTTTATAACAGAAAATTCCTCGATGAATACATTAAAAAAGCCCTTCCACAAGTTTTACGAGACAATAAAAAATTGGCTGTTTTAATGTTGGATATGGACCACTTTAAATCGGTCAATGATGAATATGGACATGATATTGGGGATGTTGTATTAAAAGAGTTGGCATATATTCTCATCCAAAATGTACGTGAATCTGACTTAGTCATTCGATTTGGAGGAGAAGAGTTTATTGTGATTTTAAGCAATATTGATAGCACTGAAAATGCATTGAGTGTTGCGAATAAAATTCGAGAACAAGTTGCCCACAATGAAATCGATGTCTATGCTGGAACAAAATTACGAAAAACAGTCAGTATTGGTCTTTCCATGTTTCCAGACGATGGTAAAACATTTGACAGTGTGTGTAAGAATGCTGATATTGCCTTGTACGAAGCAAAAAATAAAGGCCGTAACCAAGTGGTTGTTTTTAATGAGAGTCAAGTCAGCAGTATAGATTTATTTTAAGGTATAAAATGAATAATTTAATAGTCAATAGTATCAAAAAGTTTTTAGAGGTCAGCAATTTAACCAATGACATTTACACCTATTTAAACTTTTACGATGAATTAAGAGAGTTAAAAGAAGTTCAACTGATTTATACAGAATTGCAAAAATGGTTTGAAAAAACTTTTTGTGTTAAATCATTAAAAATCACTATTTATTCAACCCTTGAGCACACGAAAGAGATTGCCTTTCAAAACTCACCCGATGAAGTCTATAACTGTGTTGCGTTGTGTAAACACTATAAAATTGATATGAATCCCAATCTTATCATTACCTTTTGTTTGGTGTGCAATGACAAAACACAACTCGAAGAAGTCACCCAAAAAGATGAGTATCTGAATACTCTTTTTTACATGGTTTCACCTCTTATTAGCAGTGTTTCATACCAAGAATTGGTTAAAGAATTAACCTTTAAAGACCCACTTACGAATGTATACAATCGTAAGTTTTTAGTAGAACACTTAAACAAACTCTTACCTTTAGCCAAACGAGAGAATCGAAATATCTCTTTTTTAATGGTGGGAATCGATCACTTTAAAGCGGTTATTGATGAATTTGATTATGATATTGGCGATAAAGTTTTAATTAATCTGGCTGAAATTTTACAAAGCAATGTTCGAGAATCGGATTTGGTCGTACGACTGGAAGCCGATGAGTTTTTAATTGCTCTTGTGGGAGTAACCAATCAAAAAGATGCTATGTATGTCGCCAATAAACTGGTTAAAGCGTTTGCACAAAGTGAAGTACAAGTCACACAAGATGGACAGATGCTTAAAAAAACCATTTGTGTGGGTGTTACGCACTACGATTATGAGACCAAAACAGTCGACGCCATTCTTAAAAATGCTGATATTTCTCTCTCTGAAGCACGTAATTTAGGAAGAGGCGAAATTAAAGAGTATTTCCCCGAGTCAGAAACCTGCGTGGAGCTATTTTAAAAACACTCTACGCTTTTTTTCTGGCTTTCATATAGACACGTTTTGGAGCAGGATACCCTTCAACCGTTTTGGTTTTATCGTTGGGGTCTAAAAAATCTTCCAAACTTTGATCAAACGACCAAGGGGTTTTTCGTTGTTCTTCATTGGTGGTTGTAGTAACGGCTAAAAGTTCAAAATTTTCAAACCCTGCTCGATGCAACCAATTTTTCAAAGCATTAATCGTAGGAATAAAATAGATGTTGGGAATTTTAGAATATCGCTCTTTAGGGCTAAGGGCTACTTCTTCTTCTCCATCAATCATAAACGTGTCAATCAAAATTTCTCCCCCAGTATTTAAGCCACGAGCCAAAGATTTTAACGTACCTACGGGGTCTGGTCGGTGATATAAAACGCCTAACATAAAAATAAAATCAAATTTATGATTGTAAAACTCCAAATGCTCCACACCCAATTTTTCATATTCAATTTCTGATTGCACAAAATGATTCACCATTTCAAATTGAAGCATGGTTAAAGGACTGGGATCAAAACCAATGAGTCGTTTGGGTTTATCTTCAAGCATTCTAAACATATAATAGCCGTTGTTGCACCCAATATCCGCTACAACTTTATCTTTTAAGTTAAAATGCGGACGGATTAAATTGTATTTAATGTTACTTTGCCATTCGCTGTCAATTTCTAAGCCAAAAAGTTTAAAAGGTCCTTTTCGCCAAGGAATAAGTGTTTTCGCCGTTTGCAATAAAACTTCATGCTCTTCTTGGCTTAAATCCTCTTTTTTTCCTACACTAAACCAATCGCCATAATCGATGATTAAATGCTCTTTTTTGATTGCAAACAGTTTTTGAAGTTGGTCATACCAAGGTTTAACATTTTTCCATTCAAGGCATTGTTGTTTTTGTTTTTTGAGTTCTTCTAAGTTCATTTTGGCATTATATTAATAATTTCATAAAATAACGATTTATTGATTTAGCAAAAGGTTTTAAAACCAATTTTTTGCTATACTTTCGCAAATTTACACGATTAATTCACACTCAATTGATTAGTATTATAAAAAAAGGATTTTTTTTGAAAAAAATAAGTGATATACTTTTTTCGTATTGGACCATGGCAATTTTATTGATTATTTTAGCTGCTGGTGCTGCCGTTGCTACGTTTATAGAAAACGACTTTGGAACATCCACTGCTCGAGTTTTGGTTTACAATCATCTTTGGTATGAAGCCGTTTTACTCTTAACCATTATTAACTTATGTGGGGTCATGTATAAAACTGCTATGTGGAAAAAACCAGCACGATTTTTATTTCACTTCTCTTTTGTAGTGATTTTGCTGGGTTCAATTATTACACGATACATGGGGTATGAAGGTATTATGCACATCCGAGAAGGACAAACTCAAAATGAGATGAGTTCACTTGAGCCCTATTTACAAGTCACCATTAACCACGAAGGAAAATCGTACTATCAAGAGTTTCCTATCGAATTCTCAGCATTAGGTAACGACTTTAAATACCACGTCGAATTTGAAGATAAACTCTTAACCTTAGAGTACAAAGATTATGTCTTTGCCAAACAAGACAAAGCAACTATGGGACTTTTAAGCTTAAGTGCCACCATTGATAATGAAACCAAAGAGTATAAACTCCCAGGTCAGCGAGGACAAGAAGGATTAGAACGAGGTAACAGCTTTGGCAATACCACGGTTTTAATCCAATACGGTTCAAAAACGCTCACGCTTCCTTTTAGTATTCATTTGCGAGATTTCCAACTCGAAAGATACCCAGGAAGTATGTCTCCCTCTTCGTATGCTTCTGAAGTGACGGTCGTAAAAGACGATAAAAACAACTACGATTACCGAATTTTTATGAACAACACGTTAAACGAAGGCAATTTCCTCTTTTTCCAAAGTTCATACGACATGGATGAGTTAGGAACGATCCTTTCTGTCAACAACGACCCAGGAAAATGGCCAACGTATTTGGGATATTTTCTATTAACCTTAGGATTAGTGATGAACTTTTTTGATAAAAAAAGCCGATTTTGGAAACTGACTAAATATTTAAAAGAGAAAAACATTGCTTCATTTGTTGTGGCCATTGCCCTATTTTCTTCAATAAACAGTTATGCCAAAGAGTACAACACCGTAGAAGAGTATATTCAAGAATTTCGTACGGCTTCAACGCTGAGTGCTCAAAAATTTGGTGATTTAGCCGTACAAACCTCACAAGGACGAATGAAACCCGTAGGTTCACTCAACAAACAAATTGTCAATAAACTCAGTGGTAAAAATGAAATGTTTGGAATGGATTACAACCAAATTGTTTTAGGAATGCTCACGCGTCCAGAATATTGGCGATATGTTAAGATGATAAAAATCAAAACACCCAAACTTAAACAACTCATTGGTATCAGTGAGAGTGAAAATTATATTTCTTTTGCAGATGTGTTTAAAGACGGAAAATACCTCTTAATTGACCAAATCAATGAAGCCAATCGAATCAATCCCAACCAAAGAGGAACGTTTGAAAAAGATTTAATTCAAGTGGACGAACGGCTCAATATTGCCTATTTGGTTTACAGCGGTGAATTATTTAAAGTCTTCCCAAAATTAGAACTTGATAACCACAAATGGTATTCACCACTTTCGGCAATTCAAGAGTTTGAAAACGACAATAAAATGGCAGTAGAAACCATAACTAAAGGCTTGATTAACTACACCATCGTAGAAAATTGGGAAATGGCAAACCAATTTTTAGACCACCTTGCACAATACCAACAAAAAGTAGGCGCAAAGGTCATTCCAAGCCAAACTCAAATGCAATATGAGTTGTTATTTGACAAAATCGATGTTTTCCCAAAACTCACTTTAGCCTATGTATTTTCAGGGTTTATTTTGTTTATTGTTGCGTTTGCTTCGGTGTTTAATGAAAAATTAAAATCACGAACGATTACCTATATTTTCTTTGCTGTTTTAGCCGTACTTTTTAGTGTTCACACTTTTGGGATGGGATTACGATGGTATGTCAGTGGTCATGCCCCTTGGAGTGATACGTATGAATCACTGCTTTATATTTCATGGTCAGCCATTTTTGCAGGAGTGGTCTTTTTTAGAAAATCTCTCTTAGCCTTAAGTGCTTCAGTTATTGTGGCAGGTATTTTTATGTTTACCGCACACTTAAGCCATATTGACCCACAAATTACCAATTTAGTACCCGTACTTAAATCGTATTGGCTTACCATTCACGTCTCAATTTTAACAGGTTCTTACGGCTTTTTGGGTCTTGGTGCCATTTTAGGATTTATGGCAATGTTATTGTTTATTTTTAGATCTCCTCAAAGAAAAAATATTGATGAAACCATTAAACACATCACCACGATTAACGAAGTTGCCCTTATTATTGGGCTTGCTGCTTTAACCATTGGAAACTTCTTAGGTGGAGTTTGGGCAAATGAGTCATGGGGAAGATATTGGGGTTGGGATCCAAAAGAGACTTGGGCGTATGTGGCGATTGTAACGTATGTTTTAGTGTTACACTTGCGACTCATCAAAGGACTTAACACTGCGTTTGTCTTTAGTGTGGCATCACTTTTAGCCTTTTCAACCATTTTGATGACCTACTTTGGAGTAAACTTCTACCTCTCAGGAATGCACTCTTACGCCACAGGAGACCCTCTTCCAATTCCTCCTTGGGTTTATGTGTTAACCGTATTGGTGTTTGTAACGATTGCGGTTGCTTATAGAAAAAGAGATTTAAAAGACGGAGAGATTTGCACTATTTCAAAAAGTGAGTAGTAAATGGTGAGTGGTGAGCAGTAATTTCCTCTTACCACTCACTTCTTACCTCTTACTTCTCACATAATTGAATTTTATCTTCTTTGGTTGTTATCATACATAAAAACTCATATTCGCTTCCATAACAGGCTTCATACATATGATTTACTCCTGCTGGAATATAGATAAAATCCCCTGCTTTAGCATGGTACTCTTCATTTCCCACAATCACTTTGGCTTCACCTTTTAAAACATATTGTTGGTGTTGGATTTCATTGGTGTGATTGGGCATAGAACCCTCTTTGGCTAAGGTTACTTTTCGTACGATAAAATCTTTATCTTCTTTGGGAGTTAAAACAGCAATAGAAGCATTGACTGTTTTTGGAATACAACTTTTTTCAAAATTATCTGATGTTTGACAATACATATTTATCCTTTGATTTTAATGTAAAATCATAGTGCTTTTTGGCTGAATATCAAATAATTTTTTCTTTATTACGCTCACTAACTAACCGATACGCAATGGCAAGTGCAACAATAACAATACCTATAACCAAAAGCTCATCGGCTTTTTCCGAAGAGAGTGAGTAAATGA
>JBAYZM010000129.1:0-7138 GCA_041672515.1 Arcobacteraceae bacterium | reverse complement strand
AGAGAATTATCCCTATAATTTAAGGTGTTATTAAAAAAAGGTGTCACTTTTTTGTTTGAGGGGAAACAAAAAAGGGTGAGTGGTGAATGGTAAGAAGTGAGAAGTACGGAGTGAAAAGTGACGAGTGACAAGTTGGAACCTCAAACTTGTTTGAGGCAACTTAAATATAAAGAGTGCTCGCACACTGCGAATAAGCCAAAACAATTTTTGGGTTCCGAAATTCACTTTTTACCACTCACTTTTCACTTCTCTCTGCCTTTTTTTATGTGGGCAGTGTTGGAAATATTTTAAATTAAAATTTTTAACGGAATTATCCAAAACTTAAAATCTTCAATCGTATAGGGCAATATATCATCACCACCATAGAGTAAAATTCCTTTAAAATTTTTATTTTTCATTGTTTTTGCTAATGCCACTAAACCATTAAAATGTTCTTTTTTGATAGTTGAACCTGATTTTATTTCAAGGGCTACTACATCTCCTGAACTTGATTCTAAAACAAAATCAACTTCTTTATTGGTTAAATCTCTGTAATGAAATATTTCAATATCTGTATTGGCATAGGATTGATGTTTAATCAGTTCACTGTATACAAAACTCTCAACTAAATTACCTAAGTATTCATTGTTTCCTAGCATTGAACCTTTAATATCAACATTAAGTAAGTAACTGGCTAATCCGGTATCTATAAAATGAACCTTAGGCTTTTTAACAACTCTTTTTAATCGGTTATTTGAGTATGCAGGAGTAAGTTTAATGATGTATAAGGCTTCTAAGATTTGTATATATTTTGCAACTGTCTTATCATTGATTTCTATATTTTTTGCGATATTTGAATAGTTTACAAGTGAGCTAATTTGACTTGCCATTACTTTTAAAAGTTTATCGAGATGTTTAATGGTATCTAAATGAACATTTTCTAAACTTGCAATATCTTTTGTGATTCTTGCTTTAATATAAAAATCAAACCAAGCTTTTTTTTCTTTTATTCCTAATTGATAAACCTCTGGATAACCACCATTTATAACTGCACATATTAAATCTTCTTTTGATATATTATCATCTAAATCAAATTTATTAAAATCCTCACTAAATAGTTTATCTATTACATTATAATCTTTGTTATTTATCTCTGCATAAGATAGGGGGAAAAGATTAAAACTCACCATTCTTCCTGCTAAAGACTCCTTAATCTTTGAATTTTTAAACATATCAGATGAACCTGTTAATAAAAACATTCCTTTTCTATTTTTTTCATCTGCACTCATCTTTATTGCAGGTACAATTTCAGGTATCATTTGTACTTCATCTATAGCTACATTTTCATCTTTTGAAATATACGTGATAAAATCTTCAGGATTTTGAGAAGCTATATTAAAAGTTTTTGATTGGTCGAAAGTATAATATTTCATATCTTTACTTTTTGAAATTTTCTTTTGAAGTGTTGTTTTGCCTGATTGTCTGGGTCCATTTATAGCAACAATTCTAAACGAATTAAGCATTTGAATAATTGTACTTTCTATTTTTCTTTGTACCATTTTATCCCTTTTTACAAATTAAATATTTATTATTCCGAAAATTATATACAAATATTCCGAAAATTACAAATAGATATTCCGAAAATTATATCTTATATTAAAAGTTGTTGATTGTTGGTGTTTAGAGTTCATACCTCGCTTAGCACTGAGTTCTGAAAACTCTTTTAAGGTCTAAACACCTTTATGTCTATTTCTTTGATGACTTTATAATGGTGACGAGTGAAAAGTGAAAAGTGACGAGTTGGAACCTCAAACTTGTTTGAGGCAACTTAAATATAAAGAGTGCTCGCACACTGCGAATAAGCCCAAAACAATTTTTGGGTTCCGAAATTCACTCGTCACTTATTTTGTTACTCTTCACCAAATTATGGTACAATTTAACTCATTATAAAGGTAAAGGATATGTCATGAGATATTCAGTAGTGATAGAAGAAGATAAACTTGATGGCGGATATATCGCTTATGTCCCAAATTTAAAAGGGTGTTATACCCAAGCCAATACGCTAGATGAACTTAGAAAAAATATCACCGAAGCCATAGAACTTAGCCAAGATGATGAAGAATATTCAAATCCAATATTTGGTATTTGGGAATTAGAGGTCAATAAAAATGCCCCCGTTACCAATTATTAGTGCAAAAGAGTTTATTAAATTCTTACAATCTAAGGGATTTGAGTTTATCAGACAAAAAGGTTCACATCAGAGATATAAGCACAAAGATGGTAGAGCTATCACCATACCCGTACATGGCAAAGATAATCTTAAAAGAGGCTTACTCAACGGTATATTAAATGAGTTGAATATTGATGTAACAGAATTAGTAGAGTTTTTAGGAAAATAAATAAGTTAAAGTCTATTGAAAAGCTAAGAGTGGTTAATAGTACAAGTAACCAAACTCGTCACTTTTCACCACTCACTTTTCACTATTGTCTTGTTACTTACTTAAGTTTTTTTTCAAATCAGCAATAAACTCACTGATGTCGTCATGTAGGGTTTGTAAATCTTCTTCGTGTTCTACTTCATCGGCTAAAATTTGACTGACGATATCGTACGTTACAATATCTTTGTTGCGTGTGAGTTCTACAATATCGCTGTAGGTGTTAATGGCACATTGCTCACCTTTAATGGCATCTTTAAGTATTTGCACCACATCAAAGTCGTTGGGTGCTTCGTATTGACAGTTGCAATGTTTGAACCAATCTTGAGGATGCAATAAAGGCGTTCCTCCCAGTTGCAGAATTCTGTCTGCAATCATCGTAGCGTGTCGTAACTCATCGGCTGCATGTTGATTGAGCTCTACGATAGCCGCATCTTTCATAAGTCCTTTGACCACTTTACTTTCTATAAAATACTGATAATATGCCAACCACTCATCAGCATACGCTTTATTTAAAATCGTAATGATTTCACTGACTTCTAAACCTTTAATAATTGAATTACCTACTCTTGCCATTTTAATCTCCTTTATAATTAATATACTCAATGATTCTATCACAGGGTGTTGTAAATGTCAATATTTTGAAGGTGAGCTTAAAAAATCTTGACATCATATTTGTTTTCATGTATAATTCCCCTAACTTAAAGAACATTTATTTCAGTAAGAAGTGATTAGCTTACGGAAACACCGAAAGGGGAGAGAGGATTTGTCCTCTCTCCCCTTTTTTTTGTGGGCAGTGTTGGGTGGGAGTGTTTTTGAAAGGAAATACAATGTTCTATAAGTTAGCGATACTACTTTTAATCTTTTTAATCTTTGCGATTAAATTGCATTAATAAAAGGGGGAACTAATCACTCCCCTGGTATTGCTCCTTATTTCTTACCATTTAAAAGCAACTAAACTTAATGCCATTATTAACATTCCTAAGCTTATTCCCAAAATAGTGGTATGGGCGTTGCCGTAAATTCTTGAAGCGGGTAAAAGTTCATCGAAACTGATATAAATCATAATGCCTGCAACCAAACCAAAGGTAATGGCTAAAGTAGCTTCTTGCATGAGTGGATATAAAATAAAAAAACCCACAATTGCGCCCAATGGTTCAGCAAGTCCAGAAAAAGTGGCATACCAAAAGGCTTTTTTTTTGCTTTGCGTGGAGTAATATATGGGAAGGGATATTGCCATTCCTTCGGGAATATTGTGTATGGCAATGGCTAATGCAATCGAAATTCCTAACGTTATGTCACTTAAGGAAGCACTAAATGTAGCAAACCCTTCGGGGAAATTATGGATTCCAATGGCTAAAGCTGTAAACAAACCCGTACGGCGTAGTTTTTTGTGGTCTAAAAAAGAGGTATTCACGCCTTCTTTTAAAACGTGTAACTCTGAATTGCTTTTGGGTTCATGAGGATTCACATCTTTAGGAATCAGTGCATCAATAATGGCACTTAAAACAATTCCTGCAAAAAAACAGAGTATGGCTAAAAGTTCACCCGTGATTTGGCTTTCATAAAGGACAGTAAATGCCTCTTTGGATTTAACTAAAATTTCAACAAACGAGACATAAATCATCACCCCTGCTGAAAATCCCAAACCCAATGAAAGAATCGTATAGTTTTTGGCTTTAGAAAAAAATGCTAAAACTGCTCCAATACTTGTGGAAAGTCCAGCAAGAAGAGTGAGTAAAAAGGCAAAAAGATAGTTGTTTAGGGTTAAGTCTTCCATTTTTTTAGTGAGTAGAAAACAGTGAGTGGTGAATTGTAAGAGGAAATTTTAACTTATCATTAATTTTCACGGCTTACACCTTTATTGAACTAAACTCTTTAATAGAAACATTGTATCATAAAAGAATTTAACTATACTCGTACATCATCTTTTCCTAAAAACTCTTTTTCGTTGGCATTGGCAACAACTATTTTGGCAATTCTTTGTGTGTTTACTGCTATAGCTTTTGTTTTAGCTGCCACATTGGCATTGAGTTGGGTTTGTTGGTCAAGTTGGGAAACGGCATTGTTGATTTGCTCGATTCCTGCATATTGTTCTTTACTGGCATTTTCGACATCTTTAATAATTTCCAATGTTTTAGAAATATTGCCATTAAGACCATGGTATCCATGAATCATCTTATCGGCAATATCTTTTCCGTGATTGGCTTTTGCCGTAGCATTCTCTACGAGTGTTTTTATCTCTTTAGCGGCTTCTGCACTTCTTGAAGCTAGGTTTCTTACTTCTGCTGCAACGACGGCAAATCCTTTTCCTGCTTCACCTGCCGTGGCTGCTTCAACAGCTGCATTGAGACTTAAAATATTGGTTTGAAAGGCAATTTGATCAATAACAGAAATGGCTTCATTAATCGCTTGAACTTGTTCGTTGATTTCATCCATAGAAACAGTCGTTTCATTGGCAAGTTTTTCTCCATCGTTGGCAGATGTTTGCAGTTGATTGGCAAAGCCCGACATTTTAATAACATTTTGCGTGTTACTTGAAATATTACTGGTGATTTGTTCTAACGCGGCTGCGGTTTCTTCTAAGGAAGCTGCGGCTTCATTGGAAGCCGTGCTAAGTGTTTCCACATTTATAAGCAATTCATCGGCGCTGTGTTGTAAGGTCATACCATTTTTCTTATTTTCAAGCAACATATCGTTAATAATATTCGCCAATTGATTTAACCCTTGAGAGGTTTTTCCCGTAGGATTAGGGACTCGGTGTCTAAAATCGAGGTTAGAAAAGGTCACTAAAGCATTTTGGATTTTATTCATATCGCCACAAATATTTTCTGCCATAATCTCAAGCATTTGATTAAAAATAACTTTGAGTTCATGTAAATTTTTATTGTGCGTATCGTGTTCGATTTTTTTGTATAAGATTCCACATTTTACCTCTTGAACAATACCTTTAACATCGTCAATTAAAATGGCATCTTCTTCAATGGCTTTTTTTGTATTGTTAATATTTTCATTGACTACTTTGGACATCAAAGCAAATTCATCGCTTCCTCTTTCATCGAGCAGTTGCACATTTTCGGCTTTTTTATTAAGATACTCAAAAAAGGAAAGTAATCCATTTTTAAAGTTATTCAATGATGAAATAACAATATTTGCCACCAATATAGAAATAAGCATAAATACCACAATGGCAATAATTGCCAATGAAGCCAGTATAGTATTAAGTGTTTGTATGGATTGATGTTCTAACTCAACGGCACTTTTATTGATTTCATACAGTTTGGATTCAAGGAGCAATCCAATTTGCACCATTTTTCCAATGATAGCTTTGACTTCTTGTGTTTCTTCTGGGATTGCATTGTTAAAATCGTGGATTCGTATGGTTGAAAATTGGTCAAAGTATTCCACGTATTGTTTGGAATAACTCAAAATTTCATCGGCTAATTTTTTATTGGCTTCTAAAGTTATTTCATGTTTTAAATTGTTGACATTTTTATTTAATACAGCAAAGTCATCACGAACTTTTTGTGCATTTTTATCATTGGGAGCACGTAAAAACTGATAGACTGAAATTCGTCCTTTTAAGACTTGTTGGATAAATTGGTCGGTTTGAGTTGCGACATTATTTCTTTCATGTGCAATATTGCTGTAGTGATTGTAGATAATTGCACTAAGCAGAACAATACAGGTAAACAAAATAGGAAATATAAAGAGCTTTTTTCGAGTCGAGGTGTTTTTTAGCATGTGCTGCCTTTGTTATAAATGTAACTTATTATAATCAAATATTATGATAATAATAAATTTAATACATTTTATAACAAAAGTGTAGCAATTAAATAGCAAATAGTAAAAAAATAAATTATTTTATTTTCTTCACCAATTGTTCTGGTAATAATTCTAAGGATTGTTCGATATCTTTTGTGTCTCCGTGTTGAATAAAAATATCCTCATATTCAAAAGTTTTAAGCTCAATATGAATTTTTTCATCGTTTAAAAACTCCAAAATTGCACTTCCTACTCCCCCTTGTTTTTGGGAATCTGAAAAAATATACCAGTGAGTATATTTTGCACTTAACTCTTTTAAAAGTTTTGTATCCAAAGGTTTTACAAAACGTAAATCAAGTAAGGCAATATCTTCGTTGTGCAGTTGTGCGGTTTGATATGCCCGACTCACTCCTGCTCCATAACCAATAAAAAGTTTATTGCTTGAACCCTCTTTTAAAAGTTCAGCTTTGCCAATTTTAAAAGGTTGTGGCTCAAAAGGAAGTTCACTAAATGCTCCTCTTGGATAACGTATAGCACACGGACTTGCGGCGCTGTATGCATATTCTAAAGCAAAATTCAGTGTCTCATTATCACGGGGCGCACATAAAATCATATTGGGAATAAATCGTAAGAAAGAGATGTCAAAAGCCCCTTGGTGGGTTTCTCCGTCATTTCCTACAATTCCCGCTCGATCAATAGCAAACACTACGGGCAGATTCATGAGGCAAACATCGTGGATGATTTGGTCAAAGCCTCGTTGTAAAAAAGTGGAGTAAATTGTAATAAATGGTTTTAAACCCTCTTTTGCCATCGCTGCCATGGAAGTAACAGCATGTTGTTCGGCAATGGCTACATCCCAAAATCGATTGGGATATTCAGCTATGAGTTTATCCATTCCCGTACCACTTGGCATGGCAGCCGTAACGCCCACAACATTATCATGATTTTTAGCCAAATTC